>JANMGN010000528.1:0-5202 GCA_031374645.1 Chitinophagales bacterium
CAAACCATAACCACTAAGGTTGCTGCTAATTTTGAAGTATAAAAACTAAGTCCAAATTTTTTGTCACAAAGATAAATAATATAATTGTTCATCGCTAAACCAACCAATCCGATGCTACAAAATTTCAAATACTGACCAAAAATATCAGGATTGTCGCTTTGAAACGTGAACATTCTATTGAAAATAAAATTAGTAGTTACAGCAACGCTGAAACCAATGCTGTTTGCCAAAAATTTGTTTGCTTTCAGCCATTCTTTTATGCTATATGTAATACCAAAATCTACTGCCGTGCCAGATACACCGACAATACCAAACTTTAAAAATTTAAAAATTAAATCTGAATAATTCATACTTTTTTACTTAAAAACGGTATAATGATTTACAAAAAAATTTACTTCTCCTTTGCTACGTTGTAGTGCCAAGTTCCAGCTTGGCTCGACACCTAATTAGTCATTTTTACTACTATTCCAAGCTGGAGCTTGGAGCTACGTACTTAAGTAGCTGGGCTAAAATAATCATAATTTTTTTAAAGGGAAGTCGTTGTAAAATAACAACATAACTTCCTTGCAGTCAGTTACTTATGTTATTTTACAACGCCAAAAAAATTACCGATTATTTCTATACGCCTACTTATCTCATTCGTCCCAGCACACTCACTGGGTTCAAATTTATCTCGTCTGATTCCGTAGAACCATCTCTCAAACGAATAATTCTATGGGCGTGTTCTGCAATATCAGGCTCGTGCGTGACGACAATTACGGTATTGCCTTTTGCATGGATTTCTTCAAAAAGTCCCATGATTTCGATAGAAGTTTTGGTGTCCAAATTTCCTGTCGGCTCATCGGCAAGGATTATCGCAGGATTATTGACCAATGCCCGAGCGACTGCCACACGCTGCCGCTGTCCGCCCGAAAGCTCGTTTGGTTTGTGCCCCATACGGTCTTTTAGTCCAACGGAAATCATCGCCATTTCCGCTTTTTCGATCCGATCTTTTTTGCTCAATCCTGCATACAACAATGGCAATGCAACATTATCTAACGAAGACATTTTGGGCAAAAGATTAAAAGTTTGAAAGACAAAACCAATTTCTTTGTTCCTAACTTCCGCCAAGTCAGCGTCTTGCATCGTACTGACGTTTATTCCATTGAGAGAGTAACTCCCAGATGTTGGCGAATCCAGACAACCCAAAAGGTTCATCAAAGTAGATTTTCCAGAACCCGAAGGTCCCATCAACGCTACATATTCATTTTTAAAAATCTCTAAATTTACATTTTTCAACGCCTCGATAAGCTCCGTACCCATCAAATAGGTTTTCGTCAAATTTTGTATCGAAATTACATTTTTTCTCATAATTACATCTTATTTTGAAATAACTTTGGGTACTCGGAAAAATTCGCCATCAGTATTAGGTGCATTTTTCAATGCTTCTACCCTATTCACTTGATACTTAATTTCATCATCTCGCAAGGTGTTTTCCTCCTCACTGATATAAATCAAAGGTTCTACACCATCAGTATCGAGTTCGTTGAGTTTGTCCACCATGACCAACATATTTCCGAGGTCTTTTTGAATTGCTACACGTTCTGTTTCGGAAAGTTCCAAACGAGAGAGCTTTTCAAGTTTCAAAATAAGGTCTTTATTGACTTCCATAATAGTTATTTAGATTGACTGCGTTTTTTTATCGTCAAAAGTACATCTTTTCAAGAAAATATAACGCAAAATAGAGAAAAAATGTTACGAAGATACTACTTTTGCAAAAGCTAAATTTTTTAGTCAAAAAAAATCTATTTTGAAACCAGTATCTCTTTTTGAATTAAACGAATATTTGCGTCGTGTAGTAGCATTGAATTTCCCTGAATCCATTTGGATTCGGGCAGAAATCGCTCAACTCAACGACCGACGAGGCACAATGTACATCGACCTGATAGAAAAAGACAAGGAAAATGATACTATTTTAGCACAATCGTCTGCTATTTTGTGGCAAAATACATTCCGTTTTTTAGCTCATAAACATGGAAAATTGTTGCAAAGTATTTTTCAAGAAGGCGTAGAAGTAATGGTTAAAGCTACTGTAACTTTTCACGAACGCTACGGTATGAGCCTTACGATTGAGGACATTGACCTGAGTTTTACGCTCGGAAAATTCGCTCTAATTCGCCAACAAACATTAGATTATTTAAAAGAAAAAAAATTATTAGACTTACAAAAAAAGTTAAATCTTCCACTTGTTTTACAGCGAATTGCTGTAATTAGTTCTGAAAAAGCGGCAGGTTTTGTAGATTTCAAAGAACACATTAAAGAAAATCAATATAAATATGCAATTGATTTACAATTGTTTGAATCGACTTTGCAAGGACAATTTGCCGCAGAAGAAATTACAAAACAACTGGTACGTATCAAAGCATTTCACAGTACAAAACCTTATGATGCGGTCGTGATTATTCGTGGCGGAGGCTCAAAAATTGACCTCCTCGCTTTTGATGACAAAACATTGAACGAAGCTGTTGCAAAATTTCCAATACCGATTCTGGCGGGAATTGGTCACGAAATAGATGAAACCGTTTTGGATTATGTGGCATATAAAAGTTTGAAAACGCCAACTGCGGTAGCGGATTTTATAATTCAACAAAATGCTCTTTTTGAAACGCAGTTGATTTATTTTTTGCAAGATTGTAAAAGTAGTAGCAATATTTTTTTAGAGAAAAATAAAAATAAACTCAGTCACGAAGCGCAGCAATTAGAAATATTGAGAAAAATGCGTTTTTTTAAAGAAAAGCAAAGATTAGATATTTTTCAAAATGACTTAAAACGTAATGTTGATTTTGCTTTTCAAAATGTAAAACAACAGTTGATTTTTTTTCAAAATATTGCCGAACAAAACGACCCAAAACGTATTTTACAAAAAGGTTTTTCGATTACAAAAAGTAAGAATAAAATCGTTACAGACATAAGTATTCTCAAAAAAGGCGATGAGATTGAAACTATTTTTGCGGATGGAAGCATAAAAAGTATAATTAAAAATGAATGATTTATAATGAATAATGAAAACAAATGCTTCATAATCAGTAGCTTTCATCATTTTTTGTATCATTTTTTTGATTATTAATTCTAAAAACACGCTGTCATTGGCAGTAAATTTAACATCAAATGCAAACAAATATTTTAATCATTCTATTAGCATTTTTAACAAATGCTTGTGCTTCTCATAAAGTAATTCCGACTAAAGTTATTTCGGGAAATAAACAAGAAATCGTAGTTGGCGCAGCACAAACTGATGCTTATTTAGCACTTTTACAAGGAAAAAATGTTGGTTTGGTCGTAAATCAAACTTCTATGATTGGCAAAACGCACTTGGTCGATAGCCTTTTGTCTTTGGGAATCAAGGTCAAAAAAATATTTTCTCCTGAGCATGGTTTTCGTGGCGATGCCGAAGCTGGCGAAAAAGTAAAAGATGGAAAAGATAGCAAAACTGGACTTCCTATTGTTTCTTTGCATGGCAAAAAATTCAAGCCAGATGCAACAGATATGCAAGATATAGATGTATTAGTATTTGATATTCAAGATGTTGGAGTACGTTTTTATACTTATATTTCTACGCTTCATTATTGTATGGAGGCTTGTGCTGAAAATAAAAAACAGTTGCTTCTGCTCGACCGACCAAATCCTAATGGGCATTATATAGATGGTTTTGTTTTAGAAAGCAAGTTTAAGTCTTTTGTTGGGCTTGACCCTTTGCCCGTCGTTCACGGTCTGACGCTCGGAGAGTTCGCCATGATGGCGAATGGTGAAGGTTTTTTGGATAAAAAAACCCAATGTAATGTACAGATTATCAAGTGTTTATACTATTCGCATGGTATTTTTTATAGCTTGCCAATTGCACCTTCTCCAAATTTAAAAACGATGCGTTCTATTTATTTATATCCAAGTTTATGCTTTTTTGAAGGAACAAACGTAAGTCTTGGTCGAGGAACGACTACGCCTTTTGAAGTGATTGGTTATCCAAAAAATCCTGCTGGTAATTTTAAATTTACGCCTCGCCCAAATGCTGCCTCAACCAAACCACCTTTTAGTGGCGAATTGTGCAAAGGTTATTCATTTACAAATACTACCATAAGCGATTTACAAAATGATAAACAACTGAATATCAGCTATTTAATAGATTTTTATAAAAATAATCCAAACAAGGCAGCTTATTTTTTGAGCAATAATTTTATAGATAGATTGGCTGGTACTGACCAACTCCGAAAAATGATTTTGGAAGGAAAAACAGAAAAAGAAATCCGTGAAAACTGGCAGCCCGCACTGAATATTTATAAAGAAATGAGGAAGAAATATTTGTTGTATCCGTAACAATACTTAAAACTAAACGAAAGCAGGAATTTCTGACCGCCAAAAAAATGGCACACTTCGATGAACGAAATGTGCCATTTTTATTTACTTTTAAGCTAAATTATGCGTATTTTGCTTCCAAACCTAATTGTTTTACCAATAGGTAGTAGAAAATAGCACGGTGCTTTGAACGGTTACTGCTACCCATTGCTTCGCAAACTGAATTAACAGCTGCATCAAGTTCTGGAGAATCTGTAAGTTCCATTTTCTTTAATAAAAAGTTAGCTTTTACACGGTCTTTTTCTGATTGATCAGCACAAGAAACCGTAGAAGAATCTGCATTGTAGATAGATGGACCTAAGCCCTTCGCTACTTTTTCTAATAACGCTTCGTCCAAGTCAGTAAGATTCATCTTGTTAGAATAATCATCTTTGTACTTGTCCATCGCTTCAACAAATTTACTCATTGTGTAGTGTTTAAATTATTGATGTGAAAAAAAATTATGTTTACTATGTAAAGATAGGTATTTTATTTGAAGTAAGGCAAATTTTTCATAGATTTTTTTAACAAAAACACAATTTTTTTTTACTTAACAACGTAATTAAAACGTATTTATTTTGTTAAGTGTATAAATAATTGATAATGAGAATTTTATACATTTAGTTTTATTTTTCAAACAAAAAGTACAATTGTGTTTTATTTGAAAAAAAACTACTCTACGTGCAAAACCAAACCTTTCAAATAACTTCCTTCGGGATGAAAAAGGCTCACAGGATGATCTTGTGGCTGCGATAATTGGTGTAAAACACGCACCTGACGTCCAGCTTCTATCGCTGCCGCAACGATTGCGCCATAAAATAAATCTCTATCAAC
>JANMGN010000541.1:0-2887 GCA_031374645.1 Chitinophagales bacterium
CTGTTCAAACCTGTTCAAACCTGTTCAAACCTGTTCAAACCTGTTCAATCCTGTTCAAACCTGTTCAAACCTGTTCAATCCTGTTCAAACCTGTTCAAACCTGTTCAAACCTGTTCAAACCTGTTCTGGTAACTTTATTGCTGCTATATTCCACATTTAGCATTATTGCTCAAAGTTCTTCTTGCCCTAACTTAAACACTTTTTTAAACTCTAGTAGTTTCTCAGAGGACATCCCTGAAATCCATAGAATCACAGAATATAAATGGATTTACCTAAACCCAATAAAAGAAGATAAGTTAGAAGAATTTGTGCATAAATTCAACTTAGATTTAGGTACTACTTTTCAATTTTCGCATGAAACTCGTAGTAGGCTTGATACCTCTGAGTTTTATAGAACCTATCAACAATACTATAAAGGTATTGAAGTCGAAGGTGGTGGATTTACTGCTGGTTATATCGGGACTGGTGGGAATCCTTGTGCAAGTATTACTATGATAGCTCCAACTTTTTTGTCCAATATTCAGTTAAATACAAATCCTATATTTTTACATTCAGATATTATTAATCTTTTGGGAGTTCAAGATCTAAAAAGAAAGGATTTAGTAATTTCGCATAATTTAAGCGAAAACTGCCAGTTTAATGTTGCGTGGAGAGTGGAGTACCTAAAAGATAAAGTTCTAAGAAGAGCTTGGATTGATGCAAATTCTGGGCAAAAACTTTATGAAGTCGAGATAATATCGCCAACTATAAATGCTCCAGCTGGTATTTATGGAACTAAAAATTTAAAAGATTTTACCGAAAATGGTAAAACCTTTCTTAAATCTCCTGATGAATCTATCATTATTAAAGATTTTAAAGGTGATTGTCCCGATTCACCAGTGGATAATAAACAGTGGGACAACGTCTCTATTCCTGAAACGGATAAATCAGTATGGACAACAGAAACTACCGAAGCACTTTACCAAATTTTTTATGTAACTTCGGAAGTCAAACCTTTATTTAAGACTCTAAATATTGATTTCAAAAAAATTACACTAATGAGTTGCACTGGAGCAGAAACGGTGACTTCCTCAGCTTTAGAAGGATCAACTCTTGACAATGCGTTTATTCAAATAGGGCAACTAAATGGAAATTCAAGCGCATTTTTGATATTATAGCACATGAACTATCGCATGTATATTTGAACAAGTTTATTGACTATAAAAGTTGGGGAAATAGAGCATTACATGAAGGACTGTCAGATATTATTGGTAATTATATTGAGTCTTTGTTTCAAAAAAATAATGACTGGATAATGGGAGATGACAATCCTGTAAATGCAGCCGTATATGACAGAGATTTGAAAACACCCGCAGTTAATTGTTTTACTACTCCATCAGAAAGCCAACCCCATAGGAGAGGATTAGCTATAGGTTATATGCACTATTTGGTTTCCGAAGGAAACTCTGCTAAGGGAATTCCTGCAATTGGCACGAAAAAATCTTTAGATATTATTTTAGAAAGCCTAACTTTTCTAAAAAAAGATGCTACTGCGAAAGAACTTATGGAAGCTACTTTGTCAGTAGCTGAAAAAAAATTTGGTAGATGCTCTAATGAATATTTAGCTTTTGCCCGAGCATGGGAGTTAATATGCATTCCGACTGGGCAAGCTAAAGAAAATGGTAAAGTTGTTGGCTATTATGTTAAAATTTGTGGACAAGACGAAGTTTGTGAAGAATTGGGACAAATAAATTTATGTTCTTGTAGCCAAGTATATACTACTACAAAATTTCGCTGGAATTTATTGGGAGATAAAACAACTGAGATAAAAACGAAAAAAGGCTTAGTCGGAAACTCACAAGACGGTGGAGATTGCCTAAATATTATTAGCTTTCCCAAATATTCCTACTATCCTCAAACCATTACAATTGAGCTACTTGCACTTGGACTTAATGGGAATGTTAAAAACTCTATCGCATCAAAAAAAATAACAATAAAAGATTGTAGTGGTAACGATCCTAAAAATCCTTGTGCCGCAGAATTTAAAATTTCAGATAAAATTAATGATACTTTATTTGATAAAAAAGATGCGCCATATTCCATTAATCTTAATAAAGATGTTTTGTTTAGCAAAGTAAAGATCTATGATTTGATGGGGAAACTTATCTATCAGGGTGCAAATACTGACAATTTTGATTACAATAGAGAAGCCAATGGTCTATTAATATTTGTATTTTATGACGAAAACGGCATAGTATTAGAAGCAAAAAAAGTGTACAAACAATAAATATAAAATTATATCTACTACGCTAAATATAATCAATATTTAGCGTAGTGGTTTTAAAAATAACTAAAATCATGAAATATATTTTAATATTTTCAATTTTTCTACTTGGGACATTTGCACAAGCTCAAACTTATATCTCGCCAATCATAGGTATTGATTTTATGAAAATAGAAACTATGCAAAATACTCGGTTAGCATCTGGAATTCTTAACGTTCATAACAAAGGATTTTCTATCAAAAGTCCATTTTTAGGTATTAAAATCGAACAAAATATTACAAAAAAGTTAGCTATATCGTATGAAACAAGCCTTGCTCGAAAATTAGCGAATATTTCAATTGGTCCACAAGATTTAGTAAGTGATAATATGAAATTTGATTATTTTCGCAATAACCTAAGTTTATCTTGTAAACCCAATAAATATTTAGTAACAGGAATTGGATATGATTTTAATCTGATAAAAAACTTAAATATTTATCCATATTACTATAATTTAGCGAAGAGGATTAGATACGAGCATGGTGTTTCGCTAAGAATGGGAGCAGAAATCAAAAATTTTCAACTGATGGCTTATTTTCACAAAAGCCTGCACTTTAATAAAAACGATTACTCTGATATTTTTA
>JANMGN010000590.1:0-2214 GCA_031374645.1 Chitinophagales bacterium
TTGTGGATTTATGGTTAGTATATTAGAAGATAGACGAGCTAAATTTGAAGTTCAATGCAGCGCATTGGGCTGAAAATTTAGAGAAGTATAGCTTTTAATAGGCAAGCAGAAAACACAAGTTATTATTTACACGTTACTTACATAAATTCATCTGGAAACATTGTCATAATTTCCATTTTTACAAATTCCCGTAGAATTTCATCTTTTCGGAAATGCTCCACTTCTGGAATATCAATTCCCAAAGTTTTAAGGCGAAAACGTCCCGCAGTTGATGCTATTACTTTCTCTATTGCTTTTTTTGTAATCGAAGAATCTTTTGCCGTCAAAATCCTTATTTTTTCATTGATAGATTGTTGATAGTTTTCAGCGGCAGACTGTTTTTCAGCTTTTGCACGAGCAACTTGTGAGGCTTTCGCTTTTTTCTCTACTTTCACATTCGTAAAACCTTTTCGTAAAGCCTCGATAAAAAAGCCTGCCACGTTGGTCAAATTACCTTGCTTAGATGCCGTTTCTGTGACGATAATCGCTTGCTCGACCTGTTCTTGCGTTTTTCCGTCAAGTTCACTAATAAAAACGGTTGGCGCAACACCATAAACTCCTACTACCCTACTCTGATACTGCATAAAAAGTGCATCTATACCAATGGACTGCGCCTTCTTATCCATACCAACAAAAGGCTCTGCAACAAAAGGCTCTGCAACAAAAGGAAGCTCCAATGGTTTTTGAGTTTTCTTTTTCTTAAAATCATGTCCAGCTTTACGATGAAAAACAAAATTTAATGCTATCACTCTTTTACCATTTTTGAGTTTTTCTATTTCCGTAATTTCTATATCGGTATATTCGTTGATGTCACGATACGCAGGTTCGATTACTTTTTGATAAAAATTGGCAAAAAGCGGGTACTCCTCAGTGATTTCAAAGGCGTTTTTCAGTGTTTCTACATCAATTTTTCGATGTCCAATACTTTCATATTGTTTCAAAAATTCATAAATTCGTACAGTGTAGCCACTTTTAAACTTAATGATATTTCTAACATCATAGGTCGTGAACTGCTTTCGCAACTGAATCAGTAAAGGTCTCATATCAGAATCAATCGAAATATCTATGTATTCGTGTAAGTGACGCTTGCTTTCGTCAATTATCTGTTCCATATAATCCACACTTCTTATGATGTGATAAACCTTTTTTCTTTCTGCGCCATCGGTTTCATAATCTAAAAAGAATTTTTTATTCATTAAGCTATTCGCTGCCGAGCGCAAAAGGTCGTAAGCATTGCCATTATTGATGCTAAAATCTTTGATAATATCCCGTAAAAAGATACGATATACACGAAATTCGCTATCATTCATGTCTATTTGAGATAAAACGGCTGAGAAAATCCTTGTTTCCCAAATATCAAATTTATACCTCGCCTCTATCAAATCATTCGATTTTTTGATGAGCTTGATACCTTTATTTTTAGTTGTTTTATTACTCATATACTAACTCAAATTTATTCGCTTTTGGTTATAGTTATTTAAGTTTTACTTATTTTTTGGTTATACTTATCGGTCTAATTTGCTTCGTAAGTGCCTGATTATCAGCGTTTTAAAACAGCTGTTTTTAGATGTTCGTTTTTGGTTATAGTTACTAAAATAAAAATAGTATAAAACACTGATTATCAGTTACTTATATTTTTATTTTTTATAAAAAACCAAGTTTTGAAGACAAAGAAAATAACAAAAATAGTGAGCCAATTCTTATTTTTTGGTTATACTTGATATAAAAGCACTACAAAAATAACATTCTTACATAAAATAACCTAATTTTTACGAAAAAACTATAACCAAAAAATAAAAAAAGATTTCGTTTATAGTTATAGTTAATTTATTTTTTGGTTACAGTTGGGTTATTTTTTGGTTATAGTATTTCATTTTTTGGTTACAGTTGGGTTATTTTTTAGTTATAGTATTTCATTTTTTGGTTATAATAAAGTCTATAACTAACTGATTACGAGTAAGTTACAAGGCTCTAAAAACAATAAAAGAATTGATAAAAGATTAAAAAGCAACAACAAAAGAATTTTTGCTGTTGCTTTTTTTTATTAAAAAAATAAATTTTTCAACTTCTTAATTCCTAAAAATGGAGATTGTTTTGTAAAAATAGACTTTTTTAGGTTTTGTATTATATCTGCGTTTAGAAAGTTCTTATTTTTTGGTTATAATTGAGTTCTAT
>JANMGN010000591.1:0-2317 GCA_031374645.1 Chitinophagales bacterium
CCCAAGCAGCAGGTGTTTTTTGAGTATTCGGGTCTGCCCAATCGTCAGAATAATGCAAATCTAAACTAACTGCCATACCTTCGGCTTTTGCACGTTTTATAGTACGCTCTACATCTGCCAAATTACTATATAATTTGCCGCCAGTGAGTGCCATGTACCATGTCGGATTGTGCCAAAGTCTGACCCGAACAGTATTACAACCGTGATTTTTGAAAATTTTAAAAGCATCTGTCGCAACGCCTGCATCACGATAAATACCACCATTATCTTCTATCTGATTGACGTAAGAAAGGTCTGCGCCCATGCTGAATTTATCCCAAGCATAAGCAATCGGAGTTGTAACTACTGGCGGAATAGTCGTTACGACAGGCGTAACAGCTGCTTTTTTACAAGCAAGAATGAAAAGAAAGAGGAAAGGAAAAACGAATATTTTTTTCATAAATAGTTTGTTTTCAATAAGTTACAAAATATAAGTGTTAAAAATAAGGTATTTAGACGAGGTCAATTAGTGCATTCTATCACCTCGAACTTCCAAGTTTGCCAAGATAATAATTTCTTGGTCAAGATATTGTTGCCAACGAATTTTCACACGCTCCTCACCACAATATTTTTTTGCCAAATCTAAAAACAAACGATAGTGCATCGCTTCTGCGACCATGAATTTGTAGTAAAAATCACGCAAAGGTTCTTCTGCAATTTCGAGTGAAAGTAAGCGAAAACGCTCGCAACTTCTTGCTTCAATTAGTGCAAAAGTCAATAATTTTTCTAACAAACGGTCTTCTCGAGAGCCACCTTTTATCTGAAAATCAATAAGCGCATTTACGTATTCATCTTTGCGTTGTGCGCCCAATTTGAGGTTTCTTTTGTCCATTTCAGCCAATACCAAGCGAAAATGTCCCCATTCTTCGGTTACGATAGGTGCAAGCGCACGGACGAGTTCCTCTTTTTCAGGATAAAATTGTATCAAAGTGATGCAATTTGTAGCCGCTTTTTGCTCGCAATACGCATGGTCAGTCAAAATATCTTGCAAACTGATTTCTGCCAAATTTACCCATCTTGGGTCAGTTGGTAATTTTAAACCTAAGGTAAAACTATTTTCTTTCATAATTTTATAAATGCTTAAGTAGTTGGGCTAAAATAATCATAATTTTTTTAAAGGGAAGTCGTTGTAAAATAACAACGTAACTTCCTTGCAGTCAGTTACTTATGTTATTTTACAACGCCAAAAAAATTACCGATTATTTCTATACGCCTACTTATAAATTGTGTAGTTTTTTCCAAATACGGTAAAAAGTATTTGGGAAAAAGAATTTGAAACGTGGAATTAGGGTTTCTATTCCACCTACAAAAATATGTTTTTTATTTGTTTTTAAAGCATTAAAAATTGCTTGTGCTACTTTTTCGGGAGGAGTTCCTTTTGCTTGTGCTTTGCTCGCTTCATTAAACGGCGAACCGTCGCCCGAGAGTGCTTTTACATCAATATTGGTACGAATAAAACCTGGTGTGACTATCAAAACACCAATATTATATTTTTCGATTTCGTAGCGCAAGGCTTCAAAATAATTGTTCAAAGCGGCTTTGCTTGCAGCGTAAGTTGATAAAAATGGCGCACCAAATTTTGCAATTATACTGGTAACTACCACTATTTTAGCCGCAGTATTTTGTTTTTTCATTGCTTCCAAAACCTCTTTTGAAAGTGCAACATTTGCAAAATAATTGGTTTCCATGATTGTTCGCTCCACTGTTTCGAGTGTTTCCTCTGCCAAACTTTTTTGACTAACACCTGCATTTAAAATTAAAATATCTATGGTCGAAAATTTTTCTAAAACCTTGCTTATCAATGTTTTATAATCATTTTTTTCGCTCAAATCAAAAGGAAGTAGCAAGTAGTTTTCTGGTTTCAGCTTGTTTTTTTCTGCAACTTTTAGCAATTTCCCTTCGTTTCTTGCAGACAAAACTAAGCATACATTTTCTTTACAAAACGAAGCTACCAATACCGCACCAATGCCATCAGATGCGCCTGTTATCCAAATTGTTTTTTGACTTGACATTGATTATTTTTTTAGTTTTTTTTAAAACTTAGCCAATAGTTTTTCATTTAGCCAAAACCAGCTATTCTATTTAAAACTGCTTTGTTATCCCTTAGTTTTGTCGTGAACAGAGTTCCCGACGTACAAGGGCTAAGTTCTTACAGTTTTTCTATTTCCAGTCCCAAGCGACTACGTTCCAAAGTTCCGTTTCGTCTTGAAAAGTGTGTATCGTTTTGAAACCAGAAAACTACTTGCTACTTCCTTTTGATTTGAGCGAAAAAAATGAT
>JANMGN010000605.1:0-4414 GCA_031374645.1 Chitinophagales bacterium
TTGTGTTTTCTGCTTGCCTATTAAAAGCTATACTTCTCTAAATTTTCAGCCCAATGCGCTGCATTGAACTTCAAATTTAGCTCGTCTATCTTCTAATATACTAACCATAAATCCACAACTTATTAGTCACACGTTACTAAAAATAGTTATTTCTAAAATAAAAAAATACTCAGATAACATTTTCTTTCTATTTTTTTTATAAATATTTAAAAAATAAGTAATGGCAAAAAATAAAACCATTGTAGTAAAAGATATAGTGATTGGCGTTGCTCAATTTAATGATGAAGATTACATTTCTATCACAGATATGCTCAAAGCAAAAGATGGTGATTTTTTTATCTCAGATTGGCTCAGGAATAGAAATACCGTAGAGTTTTTAGGGATTTGGGAAAGCATCTATAATCCAGCTTTTAATTATGGCGAATTCGCCATAATTAAAAGTCAAGCAGGTTTGAACAGCTATAAGTTGAGTGTGAAAGAATGGGTCGAAAAAACAAATGCGATTGGATTGAGAGCAACAGCTGGTAGATATGGCGGAACGTACGCCCACAAAGACCTTGCCTTTGAGTTCGGAATGTGGATTAATCCTGAGTTTAAAATATACCTTATCAAGGAGTTTCAACGCTTGAAAGACGATGAAAACGACCGATTGAAACTTACTTGGAATTTGCATAGAACCCTGTCAAAAATCAACTATAAGATACATACAGACGCTATAAAAGCCAACATCATACCGAACAATATCAAGCCCGAAAATGCCCATTTCATCTATGCCGACGAAGCGGACATACTCAATGTGGCACTTTTTGGAAAAACGGCTAAACAATGGCGGGAAGAAAATCCGAAAGTAGAAGGCAATATGCGAGATAATGCAAGTATAGAGCAGCTTTTGATATTGGCAAATTTGGAGAGTATGAATGCCGAGTTTATTCGTATGCAACTCACTTCAAATGAGCGATTGATTCAGCTCAACCAAATCGCAATACACCAAATGTCATCGCTGATAGCTGCGAATGTTCAGCTGAAATTGTTGAAATAGGGTAGGGTATAAGTCAAAAATTTACATAAAACACTTTTAATCAATTATTTATAATTTTTAAATTGATATAATATGAGTAATCCGCTACTTAGTTGGGTCATTAGTCAAACAATTTCTCAGAGTTTATCCAGAGGCAGAAATTATCGTGAGAACATCAAACATTTGAAAGAATACGAAACTGGTTATTGGAAGGCAAAGGCATTTGGCACTGAAATTTATGAAGTAGAAATCTGTCACTTAGGCAATGAAAAATTTGAAGCAACTTGTGATTGCCCTTACGATAAGGGCGGTTTGTGTAAGCATATCGTGGCAATGGCATACGAAATCGCTGAACATAATGATTTTTCTTCATCGAGTACGAAGATTCCCAACCACCAAGAGAAAATTTTGTCAGAAGACAGAGAACAGTTTTTTGATGAATTTTTCTTGAAACAAAACGAAAAAATTAAAAATGATTTTTTGCGAAAACTTTTTGCTAAAGATGAAGCATTGCGCAATCAGTTTTTAATTTTTGCAGCCCAAGAAATTATTGGGACAAGTACGCAAAATAAGGCTGCCAAAACGGTTGTTGCAAGTAAGAAAATTGATATTCCTGCGCTCGTTGCTAAAATCGTAGCCAAACTCACAGATCTAAGTCTTGATTATGAAGATTATCATGACGACAGTCGCCATCACAGAGGCAGAGGTTATAATAATTATTATGACGGAGAGGATTATGAAGATGCAGAAAACTGGGCAACAGAACAGGTAGAAAAAAAATTAAAAAAATATCAAGATAATATTACTAATTATCTAAAAACCAATGATTTACGCTCTGCAATAGATACTTACATTATTTTGTATTTGGTTAGTATAGAAGGAGATGAGATATGCACAAGCATTTTTGAAGATGGTATGCAATCTGTGATTTCCGATATTATAAGAGTTGATGAGAGAAATATTGTGAATTTTATAGAAAAAGCAATACTTCCAGATACTACTTTGCATGAATATAGTGATTATTTATTGAATTTTTGGCAAGGCGAAAAGGTCGAATTGCATATAGAAGTCTTTACTCCGTTTTTGATAGCTCTGAATGAAAAGGATAATATTGCAGCAGCAACACTTGATTTTATCAAGGCGAGGCATTTAATTTTTTCTGGTAGTGCAGCAATTTGTTTTTATTTGGCAGAAAAAATTGGCGATGCTACTTTTTGGTTTTTAGTAGCAGAAAAACTTTATCAAGATGATTCTGAAGTTGCAATTCTTTACCTCAATCGTTTGAAAGAAGAAAAAAGCATAGTAAAATTTCATGCTATCTTGTATGAAACTTGGGGAAACAATAAGCAGTTGCAGAGTAATTTGGCTAAAAAGTACAAAGATGATTTGATTTTCTCTCAAAATGCTAAAATTTACCTTGCTGTATGGGAACATGTAGCGAGTAACGAAATGAGTTTGGAAGCTTATAAAAACTTGGAAAATTACTGGTTACTTTCTCAAAAAAATACATTTATCGAAGCACAAAAAAGCAAAAACCCTACTTTTTTTGCCCAACTTCTCAAATACGAAAACAGACATGAACAGTTATTAGAATTTGTACAAAAATTTGAGTCATACTGGGACGAAAAATACACTTTATTAGAATTTATTGGAGATATTTATCCCGAAGAAACCTTTACGATTTTTCAACAGATGGTTGTCAAAGATGAAGAACGAATGAAAATGGATAGGGGTGGATACGCTACGCTTTGCAAAAAATTGCTCTATATGAATAAAATAAATATTGAGAAAGCTAAAAAACAACAAATCGTAAATCGCCTGCGTGTGATTTATACGGGTCGCCCTGCTTTTCAAGATGAGTTGAGAAATGCAGTAAGAAATATTGGATTAGAGTAACTGTAGGTGGTCTAATTTAGCCGCACAGCTTTCTCCATAAGGAGAAGGGTGTTGTTAATAAAAAATTCGAGCAGGTGTTTCGCACAAATCAATGCGCCGACGGCTGAAAAAATCCTTTAATTTTTTTCAGCCAGTCGAAGCGTGTTGATTTAGTGTAAAACTCGCCTTGCTGTTGAAAAATTAATTGGTCAAAGTTCGACATTTTTTGCTTTTCCCAAAACCTTTTTTCAAAACGCTCAGGAAAATCATAGTTTAAACTCGAATGCCTACGTTTTTTGTTGTAATAAACTTCGATGTACTCAAAAATTTCAGTGTAAGCGTCTTCAAAATTAGCAAATTTACCACCTTCGAGTATTTCGGCTTTGCTGCGAGAGAAAAAACTTTCGCCCATTGCATTATCATAATGGTTATCTTTTCGGGTCATGCTTTGCTTGAAATCATGCGCTTTGAGCAGTTGTCTGAAACGATTTGAGCCATATTGACCACCACCATCAGTATGAATAATTAAGCCTTTGGATAATTTTCTCTGATTAATCACTTTTTGTAAAGCATTGATTGTCAGTTGAGTAGGCATTTCATTCATCAACTCCCAACCCAAAACAACACGAGTGTACATATCTTGAAAAGTGGCTAAATACAAATATTCTCCGTTCTGTAACGGAATATAAGTAATGTCACCGACCAAAATTTCAAGCGGTCGAGTTGGCTGTTTTCGATTGCTATTTTCATCCAACAACAAATTAGGACTTCGACCCAAATTATGCTTTGAGTTAGTCGTTTTGGGTACAAAATTTTTGGGTTGCATGGCATGTAATTCTTGCTTCTTCATCAGCGAACGCACCTGAAAACGACCTCTTTTATAACCTTTTTCTTGTAAATTAGCAATAATTCGCCTTGCTCCATAACGTCTGCGATGTTCCGTAAAAACCTCTTTAACCTCTGCTGCTTTTTTCTCTTTGGCTTCTTTAAAAACATATGTTTTTTTACGTTGCCAAGTATAAAATGAGCTTTCTGAAATCTCTAAAACGCTGCAAATCAAGTCAATACCAAAAAATGAACGCAAAATAAGCACCAAATGATAAATTAAAACTAAGTTTTGGGGCTTAAAATGAAGATAACTTTTTTCAACAAGTCACGCTCCGTTTTTGCTTGTCGCAATTGTTTGCGAAGCTGTTCGGTTTCGGAAATAATCGACTGATTATCAATTGGTTGAGAAGACAGGGCTTCTGTTTTCCAGTTGTAAAGCAAGTTTTCTCCAATGCCCAATGTTCGAGCAACTTCGCTAACGCTCCGTCCCGAATTAATCATTTTCAAGGCTTCAAAACAGAAGCCTTCGCCGAACTTCCGACGTTTACGTGTTAGATCTTTTTTGTCCATAATCCCACAAAGGTAAAGGAATTTTTCTTACTGTAAAATATTAAGTGATAAAGTAAAAGGTTCAAAATAGGTTGTAAAAATAGTAAAAGAAGTCATGTTTTATGGAAATAAGGGCATATTTTT
>JANMGN010000609.1:0-1620 GCA_031374645.1 Chitinophagales bacterium
CATTGAAAGTACAGGATTAGGCGATATTTTCAAAAACAAAAACGTCACAAATCTTGTAGATTATGTTTTTGGAATTGAAGTTGGTTTAGACACAAATGCAAGAAAAAATAGAGGTGGCGACAATATGTCAAAAGCAGTTTCATTGATATTTGATAACGCCAATGTGTTTTATAAAAAAGAAGTAAGCAATACCATTTATCCCGAAATAATTGGTTTTGGAGCAGACGTAAAGCGTTTTGATTTTGTAATTAAAACCAATGTAAAAACATATCTCATTGAAACAAATTTTTATAATGGTGGTGGTTCAAAATTAAACGAAACAGCAAGGTCTTATTCTATTGTTGCACCAAAAATAAATCAATACGAAAAGTATGAATTTGTTTGGATTACTGACGGACAAGGTTGGCATACTGCCAAAAACAAACTTGAAGAAGCGTTTATCATCATTCCACATTTATACAATTTAACAACTCTAAATCTGTTTGTCGAAATGGTAAAAGCAGAAGGAATAATAAGTTTCTAAAATGCTAAATCCTTTCTTCAAATCAGACAACAAAGATTTTTATCTTCTTCACGGAGATACAATGGGACTTTTGCCACAGTTCGACCATAAGTTTGATATGATTTTTGCAGACCCACCCTATTTTCTATCAAATAATGGGTTATCAATTCAAAGTGGAAAAATTGTAAGTGTAAACAAAGGAAAATGGGACAAATCAGAAGGTTTTGAATTTATAAATGACTTCAATCGTAAGTGGCTAACATTGGCGAGAGAAAAAATGAAAGACGATGCTACTATTTGGATAAGTGGTACAATGCACAACATTTTTTCAGTAGGGCAAATTTTGAACGAATTGGGTTTTAAAATTTTGAATGTAATTACTTGGGAAAAGTCAAATCCACCACCAAATTTTTCTTGTCGTTACTTTACCTATTCAACAGAACAAATAATTTGGGCAAGGAAAAGTGATAAAGTTCCTCATTATTACAACTACGAACTAATGAAGCAACTAAATGACGATAAACAAATGAAAGATGTTTGGAAGTTGCCAGCCATTGCACCTTGGGAAAAATCTTGTGGGAAACACCCAACACAAAAACCTTTATCTGTTTTGACACGTTTAATTTTGGCTTCAACAAAACCAAATGCTTGGATTTTAGACCCATTTACAGGAAGTAGTACGACAGGAATTTCAGCAAATTTATCAGGCAGACGATTTTTAGGAATTGACCAAGAAGAAGAGTTTTTGAACATAAGTAAAAACAGAAAACTAGAAATAGAAAACAATAAAATATTTGCAAGTTACAGACAGAAATTAGGCTGTTTTGACTACAAAAAAGAACAAGAATTATTTATAGTAGAAGAACCACAGACAGAATATAAAACAGAACTAAACTTGACGAAAAAAAGGGCGATCGGCTAACAGGGGTTTTGCAAAAGTGGGGCATTTGTGCTAAATTTGAACATTGGTAATTCTAATCAACATTTGTGCTAATATGAACATTTGTGCTTCTAATTCCCCACCTTCGCAAAGCCCAAAACCGTTGTGACAAAAGGCGGCTACGCCAGCCTTTTGTCACAACGAGGTGCGGCTGCACCGCAGTTGCACAAAGTGCGGC
>JANMGN010000649.1:0-2339 GCA_031374645.1 Chitinophagales bacterium
GGCAGACCATCGCCTTCTGCATGAACTAAACGATAACAATTCGTTGATAATGAGTTAGTTAGACCAATTAAATTTCGGCTATCATAGGCGTTTTGGATTTTTGCATTCCAAAACTCTTGATTGATTTCTTGGCTGCCAAAAGCAAAAACCCGTACCGTGATACTTCCGTCTTGATAATGCCCGATGCCCAAAGTTTCGCCACTCATACTTGCTACTCGGACAATCTCGCCGTCTTTAAGTTTGTCTTCTTTTTGATGAATTGCACCCGAAAAAACCCATGGGTGGAAACGGAGTAATGCGTCTTCTCGACCACGTTTTAGTGTTATTGTTGTCATATTATGATTTTTTTACCTATTTTTTCAAAAAAGCGATTAATTTTCGCATCGCATTTCCTCTATGCGAGATTTTACCTTTTTCTTCGTTGCCCAAATCTGCAAAAGTTCTATCGCAGCTTTCGGGAACAAAAATTGGGTCGTAGCCAAAACCTTTCGCTCCTTTCGATTTTTCGAGCGTTATGTGTCCTTTGCAAATGCCTTCAAACTGATGTACAATTCCTTCATTTGTGATTAAACAAATTACTGTTCGGAATTGTGCAGTTCTATCTTGCTGATTTTCAAGCTGTTGCAAAACTAAATTCATATTTTCATCGGCATCACGTGAGCCTGAGTAATGTGCGGAATGAACGCCTGGGCGACCAGCAAGCGCATTTATTTCTAAGCCAGTATCCTCTGAAAAACAAGCCAAATTATATTTTTGAAAAATAAATTGTGCTTTTTGCAAAGCGTTTTCTTCTAATGTTTCAAAATCTTCCGCCAATTCTTCTTCAAAACCCATGTCTTTTAAGCTCAATACGTCCAAGGTATTATCTAACAAAACATTGATTTCACGAACTTTATTGGCGTTATTCGTAGCGAAAATTAATTTTTGCATAAAGTTAAAGTTGTATTTTTTCACGATAATAGCTTTCTAAAAGCCTTCCGTGTTGTTGTTTCTCAAAGCCTTGAATTACTTTTTCACGGCTTTCTGGCAAATAATTCCAAGACAAAATTTCTTGCATTTTCGTAGCGTAATCATCAATATCTCTTTCCGCAACTAAAAAACCATGCTTCCCGTTTTCTACCAACTCAGGAATACCCGAGTGAAAAGTTGAAATCACTGGCAGCTGCATCGACATAGCTTCCATGAGGGCATTTGGAATACCTTCCATATCACCGATAGGATATGAGGTAACGCTGTGGTGTAAAAAACAATGTGCATTTTCCATCAAATCCTTAGCTTCTTGTCTATTTACAGTTCCTTTAAATTCTATAAGATGTTGAATATCAAGCTCTTGCACTAATTTTTCAATTTCTTTTCGTAAAAATCCATCACCTCCAAAAATCAATTTACAATCCAAATTGGGATTAGCAGCTATAAATTTTTTAAACGATTTTACTGTAAATTCGTGTCCTTTTTTTTCTACAAAAGAAGAAATTTGAAGAAAAACAAAGGGATTTTTGTGTATTCTACTTTCTATTCGAGTAAAAAAATCACAATCAGTTCCGTAGTAGAGTAATTTCCAATTATTGATTTTGCGGCAAAGGTGTTTTTCAACATTTAGGTGCATAAAATTGGATACAAAAATTGGTGTTACATCATTTCGCATTAAAATATTATTCAAAGTTTTACAATAGCGCAAACTTTTCAATTTGTGTGAAGCATCAAAACCATGAAAATGCAAAAAAATTGGTATTTTTTGCTGTCCAAAATTTAATAAAAATAACCAAGATTCGTAACCAAAATGACAATGAATAACGTCTGGCTGAAAATCGTCGACTACATTTTTAATTTTTTTCTCAAAACTCTTTTTTTTACTTCCTATTTCAAAATCTATAGCTCTCAATGTTTTACGTATGCGATAATCTATATTATGTCCATAAAAGGGAATTTCGATTATTTTTTCAAACGGAAATAAATGCTCATTTATCCGCTTGGTTGTCACTATTAAAACATCATTTTTTTGAGCCAAAGTAAACACTTCATTGTAAATAAAAGTCAATGTTGGTGGTGCAAAGGTTTCACAAAATACGAGTATTTTCATAAGGTTATTTTTTTGCAATTGCGTAAAGTCCAGTAATCATTTGTCCTTCTCCAAAAGTTTTGGGCGCAGTATCGAGTTTAAAGAGCAACCAAATAATAGGAAAAAAATGCAATGAAAAAGCAAATTTCAACAGGTTATTTTTCCAATATCTTCTGCACCAACAAGCCAATATTAGCCCAAGTGCAGCATTCCAACCGCCGTGCGCTTTGATTTCTATACTTGAAAAACCTGCATTTTTCAACATTCTTTCCAAGGCAAA
>JANMGN010000689.1:0-2374 GCA_031374645.1 Chitinophagales bacterium
GCATTGCAAAGAACAAGCGCACTGCCAAAGCCCTCGGAACACATCTTTCTGAGACTAGGCACTGCAAAGAACTCTGCACTGCCGCAAAGCAGGACTGCCTTCGGCAGTGCGCTTGTTAGCGGAAACCAAAAAAAACAATTAACAATCACTAAATTACAATAGAAATAAGTGAAAAAACAAAATGTTTAAAGAAATAAAAAAAGAGTTAAATACGCTAATTCGGAACGGAGATTTAGCACAATTTTTTAGTGTTGTAAAGAAAAATATAGTTCAAACATCAGAATTAAACACAGAATTTTTGCATATAAATTCAAGGTTTAGTATTCTCGAAAAAAGTCAAAGAAGTGGAACTATTAGTAAGATAGATAGTGATTTAGAAATTAATAAAATCACAAGTGCAGTTTTAGAATTGGTCAAAAAGTTAGAAAACGAAGATATTGTAAAATCCATAATTCCTTTCAAAGAACAGAACAAAAAAGGATTAGAAAAAGATAGTTTTTTAAGAATTTTAGAATTAAATGGGAAAAGAAGAAAATTAAAATCAGAAGAAGGATTAAATGATTATAACAAACAGTTTGATGATTTCACAAGCGAACTAGAAACATTAACCGACGAGTATTGTAAAATTGGCTACTATAAGTATTCAATTAAAAAAACAGAAGGAAAAGTTCATTTAGTTAGCGTAGAAAAAGTATATATTAAAGTATCGCCTTGTACTGATGATGATAAAAGGTTCATTTGGCTAACTATTGAAGACCATACAGATAGAAAGCTAGAAAAAAGTCAAAGATCTACACTTGATATTTTTGAATTAAATTATTCCTCAAATTTAGATTTAATTTGGAGGAGTAGAAATGATAGTAATGTAGAAAAATCACATACAGAATTAGCAAAAATGCTTTTAGAAAGAGCATTAACAATATTAATCGAAACCGAAAAAAATTTATAAAATTAGTTAAATGGAAGATAACTTCAAAGTTTTTATTTCATATTCATGGGATAATGATGAGCATAAGATTTGGGTAAGAAACTTAGCAGATAAACTTATTAATGACGGTATAGAGGTTCTACTTGATCAGTATGACTTAAAAATTGGTAAAAGTATATTACAATTTGCAGAACTCTCAATAGAAAATTCTGATAGAGTAATTGTAGTTTTTACACCAAATTATTTGTCAAAAGCGACGCATAAAAAAGGAGGAGTAGGCTACGAATATTCTATAATTACGCAAGAAATCTATAATAATCAAACAGAAAAACTCAGATTTATTCCGATTTTAATAGGAGGAGAAGCGAAAAAATGTATTCCGCTTTTCATGCAACAGTATATTTATATTGATTTCAACGATGCAGATAAATTTGATAAAAATTATGAAAATCTAATTCGAGATCTTTATGGCGAATACGAAGATGTAAAACCCCAAAAAGGAAAAAAACCAATTTTTACAACAAAGAATTTCACAACAATAGATAATGTCATTAGCGATGATTTATATTCAACAATTGTGGAGTTATCAATGCTCAGTAATCCCAAAGGAGATACTCCCAAAGAAGACAGAATAAAAATAAATTTGCAAATTGAAAAAATTGGTCACGAACTTGAATTACATGAAATTTTAAAACTTGCAAATTCTGAAAGTAATCAAAACAAAGTAGCTGCGGGAATTTGTCTAAAATCAAAAATCAAAACGTCAAAAATTGATTATGGCTCTGATATTCAAGTCCAAGAGTTTATTACAAGAGAATTGTCAAATGATAGCGTTTATGTAAGATACAAAATTGTACAAGTGATTAATGAAAGTAATATTCTACTTGATATACTAATTAATGAACTTAAAATAAGGCAAAAAGTAGAAAAAGGACCACTCACTCAAAAAGAATTACAAAAAGCTATCAAATCATACGTGTTAAAGGGTATTTCTAATGAAGTGTCACTTAAAAGTAATGTACAAACTTTGATAAGTGAAGGTAAAACAGAACTTGCATTGGAAAAGCTGATTTCATTTTTTGATAATAGAAATGATGAAATTCAAAAAGATTTCCTATTATTATCATCTACACTTTCTGATAATAGTAGAAATTTCAGATTAGGATTAGTGGAAGAAAGTCAAATACAAATAACAAAAAATAGAATTAATTTTGCTATCCTAGAAATTATCAATAAAGTGTAAGAAAATCCGCTAACAACGCACTTTCGCACAGCACTCCTAAACGTCGTGCCGTCGTAAGTGCCACCGTTCTTTGCAATGCCTACGGCATTGCAAAGTACAAGCGCACTGCCAAAGCCCTCGGAACACATCTTTCTGAGAACAGGCACTGCAAAGAACTCTGCACTGCCGCAAAGCAGGACTGCCTTCGGCAGTGCGCTTGTTCT
>JANMGN010000771.1:0-5065 GCA_031374645.1 Chitinophagales bacterium
CTTGATTTTCGTAGTGATTTGCGTAAATACAATGGTGTTGGTGGCAAAGAAGCACGTCAAAGTTTTGGATTTAGAGCTTTTTCAAAACAGCCAAAATTCAATTACGAAGTCGAAGCAACTTATCAGACAGGCAAGTTCAATGACTTAAAAATCAATGCTTATGCTTTCGCTGCGGATTTGAATTATCGTTTTTCTTTGAAAAAACCTTTGACGGTTGGTATAGCGGCAAATTACATCAGTGGCGATGCACAAAAGTCTGATAATCAATTGAATACCTATAATTTATTGTATTCAAAACCTTCTTTTGGCTTGGCTGCGCCAATTGGTGCATCAAATATTGTCAATGTAAATCCTTATGTGCGCTACAATCCAATGCCGAAATTGAGCCTTTTGGGTAGTGTATATTTACTTAGTCGTCAGAGTTTGGCAGACGGTACGTACTCTCCTGGAATGGCGCAGGTACGCAACAATGGGGAAAAATTAGCCCAAAATGATGCTCGAAAAATCGGTAATCAATATGCTTTTGAAGCGATGTATATGCACAATTCGCACTGGGCATTTTTTGCTGATTTTGCTTATTTTCAAGCAGGAAAATATCCAACAGCAACAGGAAAAGGCTTAGATATTAGTTATTTTTCAACAAAAATCAGTTATAAATTTTAATATTATTTTTTAATCAATTTTAACAAGTTTTCAATTATGAAGTATTTTAATTTAATCGCTAGCGTTTTGGTTGGCTTGGTGTTTACCGTTTTTGGTTTAAATGGTTTTTTACATTTTATCCCATTACCTCCAATGGAAGGTAATGCAGCCACATTTATTGGTGTATTGGCTTCGACAGGTTTTTTATCACTCGTAAAAGCCTTAGAAATCGTATTTGGGTTGATGATTTTGGCTAATTTCCAACGTCCTTTGGCACTCCTTTTATTGATGCCGATAGCAGTTTGTATCTTATTGTTTGAATTGCTTATCGCAAAAACACCTGGCATTGGTGTGCTTTTAGTTGCTCTTATAGCAGGTTTGATATACACCAATCGTGAAAAATATATGGGTATCGTAAGCTAACGTGTAGCTTGTCCTAAATCCCCTTTAAATTTATACGTAAAAAATGACCAACACTTCATGGTGTATGGTCATTTTTTTTATTCTCAATTTTTTGATTTATCTTTGCCCAATGCAAACACCAAAGTCTTTCGAGTTTCATAATTTTTTGCGCAATATGCTGAAAAGCAATGACATAGGAAACCATGCTTATTACATGGCAGATAGTGGTAGCTTTGTGCAAGGAACGCCTGATTTTCCTTATCGAAATTATTTTTACGGTGTTGGACTGATGTATTCTGGGCAGCGAAAATTGAGAGTTGGTTTCAAGGAATTCGATGTCGTGCCTTGTTCGGTGCTGACGGTTGGGCAAGGTTTTATTCGGCAATGGCTCGATAACAAAATGCCCAATGAAAGCGATGCTATTTTTTTTACAGGCGATGTTTTCACTAAACCCTTCGACAATGGTTTTCTACACGATTTATCGTTTTTTAAAACAGGTATCGAACACGTCATTTTGCCCGAAGTCGTTGATTTTGAAGCTTTGAAGGAGATTTTTCAATTAATGAAAAAAAATCAATCCAATCCTAAAATCGTGAGTGGATTACTCTACGCTGCATTAGAAAAATTAGAATTTATTTATCATAAACAAAAGGAAATCAATGTATTATCTCGTCAAGAAATCATCGTAAGAGATTTTCAAAACTTGGTGCATAAACATTATTTGGAACAAAAAGACATGACTTTTTACAGCCAAAAACTCAATCTTAGTTCAAAACACCTCAGCGAAACGGTCAAGGAAATTACTGGCAAATCCGCAAAAAAATGGATAGAAGAAATCGTCCTTTTTGAAGCAAAAAGCCTCCTCAAGCAAACCAATATGACAATAAAAGAAATCGTGTATTGGCTCGGCTACGACGATCCTTCTTATTTTAACAAGGTTTTTCGGGAGAATGTTGGAGTTACACCTTTGGAATATCGGAAACTAAACTAATTATTTAGAAAAGGTATTTGTTTCGAGAAAAAAGAAAAGAGATATTCTTTTCGGTTGTCGTACAAATTGCTAATTTTGCGCTCTTAAAGTACAATCAAACCCTTTTGATGAAAAAGAAAATAGAAATATTAGCACCTGCCAAAAATTTATACCAAGGCATGGCAGCCGTCAATGCTGGTGCAGATACCGTATATATGGGCGCAAATATGTTTGGCGCACGTACCAATGCGACCAATTCCTTAGAAGATATTGCCGAAATGGTCAAATATGCGCACTTGTTCAAAGCCAAAGTGTTAGTGCCTGTCAATACTATTTTGTACGACAATGAAGTGGAACGTTGCCGAAAAATGATTTGGGAATTGTACCGCATCGGCGTAGATGCTATCATCATTCAAGACATGGGTTTGTTGGAAATGGAACTGCCGCCTATCGCTATTCATGCAAGCACACAAGCCAATAACCGTGATGCGGCGCACGTAAAATTCTTGTATGAAGCAGGTATCAAACGAGTGGTTTTGGCTCGTGAATTAAATTTAGATCAAGTCAAAGAAATCAGCGAAGCCTCTGATGCTGAATTGGAATTTTTTGTGACGGGAGCGTTGTGCGTTTCGTTCAGTGGCAATTGCTACATGAGTGTTGCGAATGGCGAACGTTCAGCAAACCGTGGTTCTTGCGCTCAAAACTGCCGCCTTCCTTACCAACTCATCGACGGAAAAGGCGAAACGTTAATTCAAAATAGTCACTTGCTTTCTATCAAAGATTTGGATTTGAGCAACGAATTGCCAAGCCTTATCAAAGCAGGAATTTGTTCCTTCAAAATAGAAGGTCGCTTAAAAGACCTTGTTTATGTCAAAAACAATACTTCTTATTTACGTAAAAAATTAGACCATTTCTTAGCAGAAAATAGCGAAAACTACGAAAAAGCATCGTCAGGTCGTACTTTCTACAACTATGAACCCGAATTAGGACGTAGTTTCAATCGTGGTTACACCGATTATTTTGTCAATCATCGCCACGCTTCGATTGGCTCTTGGGAAAGTCCAAAATCAAAAGGACAATACATTGGAAAACTCTTAGAAATAAAAGCGAACGGTTATCTTATAGAAAACGGTGAATTGCTCAACAATGGTGACGGCTTGTTTTTTATCAACGAACAAGGTGTGGCAGACGGCACATCGGTCAATATCATCGTCAATGACATTGTAGTTCCCAACGAACTAAAATCACTACCTATAGGAACAGAAATATACCGTAACCTTGATGCGGAATTCAACCGAATGGTAGAAAATGAAAACAGCGCCGTCCGAAAAATCGCTGTAAAAATGCGTTTTATTGATACTGAAAATGGATTTAGTTTATCCATAACTGATGAAGATGGGCATAATTGCACAACTGATTTTGATACAATCAAAGAACCTGCAAAAAATGCTACTGGATTGATAGAAAATATTTCTCAAAATTTAGCAAAAACAGGCAATACACCTTTTGTTGCTGACGAAGTAGAAGTTAATTTTTCTGAAAATTGGTTTTTACCAAATTCAAAAGTAAATGAAATGCGTAGAGCCGTTTTGGCTCAATTGGCTGAAATTCGTGTTCGTGATTATCAACGTGAAGAACATCAAATCGTCAAAACTGAACATCCGTATCCTGTACAAGAGCTTGATTTCACGTATAATGTATCGAACAAATACGCACGTGCTTTCTATCATCGCCACGGTGTTACGGAAATCGAAAAGGCTTTTGAGTTGCAATGGGATCCTGGAAAATCAAGGGTTATGGTCACAAAATATTGTGTAAGATACGAACTCGGAAAATGCGCTCGTTACCAACGTGCCACAATGGGCGAAAAACTGTCAGAACCACTCACACTCAAACATGGCGAGGTAGAATACAAACTAAAATTCAATTGCAAACCTTGCGAAATGGAAATTTGGGAAAAAGATGCGGAGTTGGTGATGGAAGATGAGGATTAGTAATTTTTTAATAGTTTGATTATCAGTATTGATTTTAAAAGATTACTTTACATACTACGTTTAGTGATAGATTTATACAGATGACACTTCGTGTCACACGCTGATTTTCGCTGATTTTTTAAGTCAAATTTTGACGAAATCTCTGCGAATACGACAGGCGCAACCATCGAACGCTACAACACCGACGGTGCAACAGCTGCAGCCCGAGGCACAGGTATTGGCATTGGTTTTTACAAAAATCCCAACGAAGCATTTATCGGTTTGAAAAAAATACATTCGATAAAATCTGATGCTCGGTTGCAAGAAATTTTATGCCGAAGGATATAAAAAATGGTTGGGAGCGTTAGAGAAAGCGATATAAATAGTGATTTTTTCAAAAAAAGCATCGATAAGAACAATATTTATTGTTTTATCGATGCTTTTTGTTTTTTTATAGACTATTGTATTCTTTTTATTTTTTAACAAACTTTTGAGCAATTAAAACATCTCATGTTTTTCATCGTAAAAAACACAAGCATAAGTAGTATTTAGGCTACTTGTGCTTGTATTTTATTAGTGAATAATCGTAAATTTCACAGGCATAATATCTACTTCGTTTCCTATAAAACGACAGTAGTAAATGCCATTGCTTAAATGAGAAATATTGATTGTATTTAATTGATTATCAACCACTTGTGAAGTGACTAATCTCCCATTTACATCATAAATAGAAAGTCTATTTACTTTATTTTCGCCTATGTCTATGGTAAAAGTACCATCATTCGGGTTGGGATAAAGTTTGATGTTTGTCTTTTCTTTTTCTATATCTTCACTCGCTACAACATTGCAAGGTGTAGCGGCTGCGCCAAGGCGGAAATTGGGAAAATTGGGCATAGTGGTGTAGTTGTTACCTGCTAAGGTAAAGCCTCGCTGTACGAAATTACAGGCTTTGCCTTTTTTGTTGGGTTCATTTACCACGTGTAAGTATTTGGAAGTACCTGGCACAGATACATATATTTTTCCGTCTGGCGCAAGTTGTGCGAGGTAAAAATAATTGGGTATATCAAACTCTTTTGGT
>JANMGN010000669.1:0-8297 GCA_031374645.1 Chitinophagales bacterium
GATTCACACCGAACTCTGTACGTTCTGAGCTACCTCTTTTCGTAGTAATTAAAACAACGCCGTTTGCAGCACGTGCGCCATAAATAGCAGCAGCCGAGGCATCTTTTAATATTTCTATACTCTCTATATCATTTGGATTAATGTCTGCGATAGAAGAAGTCGATTGTCCTTTCCCGACCGCATTTCCAGTAAGGTCATAAGAGGTTTCAAGGCTCGAATTGTTTTCACTCAAAAGTGGAATACCATCTACAACGTAAAGTGGATTGAGTGAGCCACGAATGTTAAAAAGTAAGCCAGCACCTGGCGTTCCCGAAGGACTAACCACATTTACACCAGCCAATTTTCCTTGTATCGCATTGCCAATAGCAACTACGGGTTGGTCACGAAAGTCTTTATTCTTTACAGAAGAAATCGCCCCTGTAATTACACTTTTTTGTAATGTGCCATAGCCAACTACAACGGCCTCATCAAGTTCGCTATATTGATCATCTAAAACTACGTTTAAAAATTGAGTGTTTTTCACTTCAATCTCTTTGGTTTGATAGCCAAAAGCTGAAAAAACAAGTGTTACATTCAGCGACGCCAAATTAATTGTAAAATTACCCTCAACATCGCCTAATGCGCCTACAATTGTATTTTTAACTTGTATGTTTGCATAGGAAACTGGCTCGCCAGATTTATCTTTTAGTACTCCTTTGATTACTTTGTAATCCTGCGAAAAAATATTTGTAGCAAATAAAATACTTATGAATAGCATTGAAATGATAGAAAGTAACTTTTTATTCATGGTAAATGAATTTGTGTATGTTTGATACTCCGTTAAAAAAAAAATTTACAGGCAAAGATAGAAATTATAGTGTTTATTTCGTGTTTTAATATCAAAAATTTTAACAAGTGTCTATGATTTTCGTAAAAAAGCCATATTTTGATGTGAATTATACTAACACTATTACCTCGAACTTGCCCTTTTTAGCCTATCGTTTATTGCTCTGCCTAATCCCTCATCGGGCAGTGGCTCTGCTATAATTATATCGATGTCTTGTTCGTCTAAAAATCGCATAGCAGAAAATAAGTTTTTCGCTGCTTCATGAAGGTCGCCTTTTAGCGAGAGTATTTGCTGAGTATTGGCTTGAGGAAATGATTTTGAGAAACTAATTACGCCAATTTTTTTATTTATTTCTATAAAAAAGTCATCTTCGATAGGTTGTAAATAAAGCGGTTTTCGAGGCGCATAATGTGACTTTAACATTCCTGGCGATTTCGGATTAGAGCTATTATTGGTCTTGATTGTTACTTTACCAACTACTTTTTCTATCGCTTCTACTTCTAAACCACCCAATCTATAAATTATAGTTTTGCATTCTTCAAAACCAACAATCGTAGATTCTACGCCTACTTCACAAGCACCACCATCTAAAATCATCTGAATTTTGCCTTGTAATTGGTCAAAAACGTGCTGACTTGATGTTGGACTAATATAACCAAATGGGTTTGCACTCGGCGCTGCGAGTGGTAAATTTGTTTTTTCCAACAACGCCAACGCCAAGGGATGATTCGGAATACGAATAGCGACCTGCGGTAATCCCGAAGTAACCAAATCGCTTATGATATTTTTTTTAGGAAGCAAAATAGTAAGCGGACCAGGCGAGAAGGCTTCAAAAAGTAAATGAGCCGCTTTTGGGATTTCTTCCACCCATTGTGCTGCTGCTGTCACGCTATGTACATGTACAATAAGTGGGTCAAAAAAAGGTCTTTCTTTTACTTTGAAAATTTCTAAAACGGCATCACTATTCAAGGCATTTGCTGCTAAACCGTAAACTGTTTCGGTCGGGATTGCAACCACATTTCCGTTGTATAGTAAATTTGTAGCTTGTTCAAGGTCTTGATTGACAATAGTTTTATACATTTTTTTCTGTTTAGCAGCAAAAATACATTAAAAATCGTTCTTTTTTTGAAATGAATTATTTTATTAGATAAACTTTAACATCTACTTTGTATAAAATAAAGTACATTTGCCATGTAAAAGTGTTTTATATTATAATTAGTGATAATATTATTATTATTTTTTTAATAGGCGTATAAAAATAGGCATAACTTTTTGGCGTTTTTAAAATGATATAAATCATTGACTATAAGGAAGTTATTTATATTATTTTAAAAAATAGATTGAGAAAAAGTGGCGATTATTTTAGCCCAACTATTCAATCTAAATTAAAATTTTACTTTGGTAATTGGAGGAATTTTAGAGCTTTTTTTTGTAGTTACATTTATAACAGCAACCTTTGTTCAGTTGCTTTTTTGGTTAGGTATTTTTTCTAAATTTATTTTTTTTAAAGATAAAATAGATGTTTTAGAAAGCACAAAAAATGAATTACCGCCTGTTTCGGTCGTGATTTGTGCCAAAAATGAGGAAAAAAATTTATCGACGAATTTAGACCGTATTCTCACTCAATCTTACCATTCCTTTGAGGTTCTGGTTGTTGATGACGAATCTACCGATAAAACTTATGAGGTACTATTGGAATATCAGAAAAAATATTCCTACCTTCGTATTATAAAAAAAACGTATATAAAAAAAACACTTGGAAAAAAGACTGCATTAGCACTTGGCATTAGAGAAGCGAAGCACGAAATCGTACTTCTTAGCGACGCAGATTGTGCGCCAAAAAGTGGTAAATGGATACTTTCGAGTGTCTTAGCGTTAGGACAAAAGGATATTTTATTGGGCTATGGCCCCTACGAAAAGCAAAAAGGTTTGCTCAATGCTTTCATCCGTTTTGAAACAATAGTGGCAGCCGTGCAGTACTTTTCATTTGCTACAATAGGATTGCCATACATGGGCGTTGGAAGAAATTTATGTTACAGAAAAAAACTTTTTGAAAATGTTGGAGGTTTTTCTTCGCATGAAAATATAGCTTCGGGAGATGATGATTTGTTTATAAATCAAGTAGCAACGAGAGAAAATACGGCTATCTGTACACATTACGAGAATTTTAACTATTCGGAAGCGAAACAAACTTGGTCAGCCTTCGTCAAACAAAAAACGAGGCATCTGACTACTGGAAAATATTACCGTTGGTATCATCAGTTATTACTAAGTATTTTTGCTGGCTCTCATGCTTGGCACTATTTTAGCGGATTGATATTATTGATTTTAGGGAACTTATATATATTAATTTTTGGATATATGATACGTCTCCTCGTGATTACATTTTTGTATTATTTGACGTTTAAAAAACTGCGAGAACTGTCCCTTTTGACATTGTTACCTTTATTGGACGCACTGATGGCTATTTATTATGCACTTGCTGCGCCAGTAACATTGTTCATCGCAAAAACCAAGCAATGGAAGTAAAAGTTTTACAACAAGAAGAGATGCCACGCCTTTCTCAGCGTGCAACAGAAGATTATGTACTGGTATTAGGTGCGATTGAAGGTGACCAGAAGGCTTACGCTGATTTACTCGAACGTTACCGCCCCGCTGTGTATTCTACGATTATGAAAATGGTAAACAACCGTGAAGATGCCGACGACCTTACTATCGAGGCGTTCGGAAAAGCGTTTTTAAAACTGCCGAGCTATGCGCCTCGTTATGCGTTTAGCACTTGGCTTTTTAAGATCGCCATCAACAACTGTATCGACCACATTCGTAAAAAACGTATTCAAGCACTATCGATTGATGAAACACTCAATCCTGATAGCGATAACGATTATAAAACGATTTTAAGGGGAAATATTCTTGACCCTGAGGAAAAGTTTATTCGTGACCAACGCATACAATTGATGCGTAAGACATTGAGCAAACTCAGTCCTAAATATCGTACGATGATAGAATTGCGCTATTTTGAAGAATTGAGTTATGAAGAAATAGCCGTAGAATTGAGTATTCCGTTAGGAACGGTAAAAGCACAACTTTTCCGTGCCAAAGAATTGATGTTTGAGCATCTTAACTCTCCTGCCGCAATGGCTTGTCTTGAAATTACCTCAAAAAGAGAAATGAAAGTTAAAATGGTAATGAGCTAAATAAATATATTCACATATTTTGTATAAAAAAAGAGCTGTACTGAGTTTTTGCATTGAAGCAAAAATTTAGTGCAGCTCTTTTTATTTTTGTAAACTTTTAGCAATTTTCTTTTTACAACGCCAATTCAAATAATTGACTACCAGCCAAAAATATTTGAAAGCTGGATTTGTAGTTTGCTTGTGATAGTAGCGGAAATAAATCTGTTGTATAATCGCTGCCAATCTGAAAAGTCCATATACTTCGTAAAAAGTAAAATCTATTTTTGGAAAATTCATTTTTTCAAAATAATACTCCACGACCTCTTTTCGAGAAAGCATACCTTTGAGATGTGTAGGTTGTCGTCGGAAACTACGTAGAAAAAAATCATCATCGGCTTGTACCCAATACGCCAAAGAATTGCCCAAATCCATCAAAGGGTCGCCAATTGTAGCCATTTCCCAGTCCAAAACACCTATTACTTCTGTTGGTTTTTCGACATTTAGAACTACATTATCAAAACGAAAGTCGTTGTTTATCAAGCATTTATATTCAATATTTGGTATGTTTTCTTTTAAATATTTTTTTACAAAATCAAACGAAGGAACATTCCATGTTTTGGCTTTTTCATAGCGGGCGCACCAACCTTCTATTTGTCGAGTAGCATAGCCTTCCCCTTTTCCAAAACTTGAAAGTCCTGCTTTTTCAATGTCTATTTTATGTAAAGAAATTAATTTATCAAGCGTATTCGTACACAATTGTCGGACTTCATTTTCTGTTAAAATCAATCCTTTGGGAAGATTTGCACGAGGAATAATACCCGTCAATTTTTCCATGATATAGAATTCTCTACCGATGATTTTTTTATCATCAGAATAAGCAATCATCGCTGGAACAAATGGAAAAACAGGTTTCAAAGCGTTCATAATATTAAACTCCCTTGCCATGTCATGCGCACCTTTTGCTTTTGTTCCTTTTGGTGCGCAACGTAGCACAAACGACTGATTATCAAATGATAACAGATACGTAAGATTAGAAGCTCCTCCTGAAAATTGCTCGATTTTTAGGTCGCCTTTCACATCTGGACTATTTTTTTTCAGAAAAGTATAGATTGCTTTTTCGTCCAATTTATCTTCTTCACGAACGGCTTTTGCTTGGTCAATGTAGTTTTTATTCGTCATCGTATTCGTCATCATCGTCGTCTTTGAAACCATCGAGTTCACGGCGATCACGCTTCGTAGGGCGACCAGTTCCTCGTTCTCGATATTCTGTTCCTGATTTTGCCAAAAACCAAACATCGTACTTTTTTAGTTCTTCCTCTGGCGTAATATTTTCGTAGCAAGGCGCAGCTAAAACCGCTGAAACACGACTTGGAAGAATATCACGTACTCTGTATTGCATTGAAAAACCATCTTTTTTGACTTCTACGGTATCGCCAATAACGACTTCGGCAGATGGTTTCACATCTTTTCCGTTCAATTTGACTTTACCACTTTTGCAAGTGTCTGTGGACAAAGTTCGTGATTTGAAGATACGAATTGTCCAAAGCCACTTATCAACTCTCATTTTTTGTGCCATTGTTTTAAAAATTAAACTAAAATATTTTCAACGCAAATATACTCCTTTTGTTTAACGCAGCTTTGTATTAGCGTGATTTTTTCAAAAACATATTCTGATATTGCTTATGAATACGAAAGTAATTATCTCTTCGTTTTATGCAAACAACTATACCGTGATTATTTTTTCTACTAAATTTTCTACTAAATATCTTATTTTCGTAGGTTCATCATTGATGAAATGATAAATAAATTTTTAAATTTCGTAGAAATAATGTAATCATTAAACAGACAAATACTTATTCGCTTTATAAAATTTAAAAATATGGAAGTAGCATTAAATATACCAAATCCTAATGATTGGTTTAATATTGATTAAACTCAATAGAATAATATTAAAAAAAACGCCTTGTAAGTTTTCACTTACAAGGCATTTTTTTAACTAACTAAGTTCTAATTTAGGTATTATTTTACCATTTTTGTAGTAAATTGACGACCATCTTTTTCAATAGTTACAAAATAAACACCATTCGACCAAGCATCTGTGCTAAGTATAATATCATTTGTAGGATTAGTAACAGAAGTTATCAAACGACCCATTGCGTCACTTACAGAGATGCGATTTACATTTTCAAAAAGGCTAACTTTAATTTCATTTTGAAAAGGATTAGGTGCGATTTTTATGTTACTTCCTAATTGTATATCGTTTGTGCTTACTCCACCGTTTAGTTGTAAGTAAGTCATATAGCATAATGCTTGTACACTTGGAAAATAACCAGCAGAATATAGTCTATTTTTAACTTTATCAAAATAAATAGTATTGAAGTTATTACTACTACTGCTAAAAAAATTAACGTATTTGTTATTCTTTATCGTGTACAGGGAAGTATTTCCTCCTCCTGTATTATTACGGGTAATCAAGTATGGATTATTCTGTAAGTCAAATTCAATTTCATATACGAATCCAACAGCGGGCGCAGTTGTCCCAGCTGTCCATTTTGAACCATTCCAGTAACCAATATTATCAATATTGTTATTTCCATCTATTTGATCAAAAAGCCCTCCAACCCATAGATTATCATTATTATCTATTTTACTTGTCAAGACTGGATTTGTCCAAAATGTTTCCGTACAACCTTTACCAAGTGAAGACCAAGTGTCATTTTTCAGGAGTGCAATATAATTTAGTTGTGTAGCACCAGATTTTTTAAAATTACCAACAATGTAAACATTATCTTTTTTGTCAATTGCAATATCGTTAATGTAGGAATCGAGTTCTCCACCAACTTTACTCCACTTAGCACCATCCCATTTTGCAATATAGTCAGCACCAGTTACTTTTGAAAAGTTTTTAAAATCTCCAATGACGTATAATTCTCCTTTTGAATTAGTAACTATCTTATCTATTTCATAATAATCCTTAGATGATTGAATTTCACTCCACTTAGTACCATCCCATTTTGCTATCCGAGAGTCATATAAAATGCTATCTTTAGCATTCTTTATATACATACTTCCGTATATATAAATATTTCCTTTGTTATCAATTGCAGAAGATATTACATAGCTTTCTTTATCTAAAAAACCTACTTTTGACCAAACTGTATCTTGACTTAGTTGCATGATACCTTGTTCATAATTTCCTTTGAGATAAAGTCCAGCAGCCGTATAGAATAAATCTCCTTTACTATTGGTCAGAAAATTATCATCATCACCAACAGGAGCCTTGAGCATAGGTATCCAAGATTGACCTGTTAAAATTGTTGAAATTGAGATAAATAGCGTTAAAAATAAATTTTTCATAAATACAATTTATAGGTTTTAGATAAGTAGGCGTATAGAAATAATCGGAAATTTTTTTGTCGCTGTAAAATAACATAAGTAACTGACTACAAGGAAGTTACGTTGTTATTTTACAACGACTTCCCTTCAAAAAAATTGCGATTATTTTAGTCTAACTACTTAAATGTAAATTTAAATCGTTTTTTTTTCTACAAAAACAACTGTATCATATTCGTTTTCTCTACCAAAATTCTTGGTAAGTCGGCAATATTGACACGTTCTTGCAACATGGTATCACGGTCACGTATTGTGACTGTATTATTTTCTAATGTTTCAAAATCAATTGCTACACAGTAAGGTGTTCCTATTGCATCTTGACGACGGTAACGGCGACCAATTGCATCTTTTTCATCGTACTGACATTTGACGTGCACTTTCAACTGATTGAAAACTTCGGTTGCTTTTGCTGTCAATTCCTCTTTATTTTTCAACAAAGGCAAAATCGCACATTTGACAGGCGCAAGAGCAGGGTGTAATTTCAAAACAGTACGTGTTGCATCTTCTCCTTTTGCATCAGGAACAGCTTCTTCTTTGAGTGCATTGCTCAATGTTGCTAAAAACATACGGTCACAACCTACCGAAGTTTCTACCACATAAGGTACATAGCTTTCATTGAGTTCAGGGTCAAAATATTGTAGTTTTTTGCCTGAGTGTTCTTGATGACTTTTCAAATCAAAGTCAGTACGAGAGTGGATTCCTTCTAATTCTTTGAAACCAAATGGAAACTCAAACTGAATATCTACCGCTGCATCAGCGTAGTGCGCCAAATTATCGTGGTCTTTAAACTTCAATTTTTCGCTCGGATTTACCGCTTGATGCCATTTGATACGGGCATCTTTCCAGTAGTTGTACCAATCTACTTGAGTACCTGGGCGTACAAAAAATTGCATTTCCATTTG
>JANMGN010000773.1:0-1678 GCA_031374645.1 Chitinophagales bacterium
ACTCGGGTCTGTCAAGATACCTTTGATTTTACCATTGGTAGTACCATATATTTCCAAGTCTAAATTTTCTAATTCTTCACTTGCGTAAGCCGTAATGTTAATAGCGCCTAAATCTTTTTCATAAATTGTTTGGGGTACACAATAATTGGTAGATTTTTTATAAACGTAACCATCGTCACCATTTTTGTTGGTTAAATCTTTTTCATCTGCCACCCATTGCCTATCATACGAATTGTAATTAAGATTTTGGAACTTTATGACTGCTTGACGGATGAAAGGCATGAAGTTGTCGATTGTGTGGATAACATCTAATTCACTTTGTGAATTATCCAATTTTAGTAATCTTGCTCTTATATTGTAAAGCCCGTCTTGATACCTTCCATTATTGGGATTGTCTGCTAATTCAAGTTTTGCGTCATCTATTTTATCCATTTTATTAATCCTTGTGATTATATCACTAAAGAAAAAATCATCATAAGGACGTGGTCCCGAAGTAGTATAGTTTGGAAACAAGGTATGAGTATCTCCATTCTCTCTATACGCAAAAGGGAAAAGACCTTGCCTATCCCAATTTCTCCATGTATTTTGATTGTTTTGATATGATTCGTTTATATAGTTTGGATAATCAGTGTTGTTTAGTTTAGTACCTCCCATTCTGATTTGGGAAAAATACTTTTTACCTTGAAAATAACTATACTGATTATTAGACTCGAAGTGTTTTTTCTGCTGAATACCAATAATATTATAATCAAAAGTAGAATTTTGATATGGATAAGGGTTGTTTTCTCCACTCATTTTAAGTCTGACCATAATTTTCGACGGCTCATGTCCAGGATATGCCAATTTTAAGCCAACACTCACATTATCGGGGCTTGTTGCACTATTATCATTTCTAATGGTTATTTCGTAGTTAGGCGAATTGTGCTCAACTGTTTCTAATGGATTGAGCATATACTCATCGCAGGTTCCCCAATCATTACATGCAGTTAGGCTTTCATAATTATTGACATGAAGGTGAGCGTTTCCCGTAAACCCAGAGTCTCCAAGGGGCGCAATAGGCATATTAGTAGTAACATCATTTGTTGCAGTAATTTTCAATCCATTTGCTGTCAGATGGTAAATATTAGAGCAGTCATACTTTTTTGTTATTGCGTCAAAAGGACATTCTGCCAGTAGTTTATTTTCAGGGGTAATGATGCCGAAAGCATTATTATTAAGTTTTACCAATTCAAAATCGCCAAGATTTTGCTCTGTTCCATTACGGAATATATGCAAATAGCCAAAATTATGCTCTCCTTTTATGATTATTGCTTTAGTTTTATCGGGTGCAGATATTTTATAAACAATACCATTTTCGATTGCTCTAATGTAGCAACCAAGATCTCCATTACCAGCACCATTCGTATAATCGTTATAATCTATTCCACCATGCCAATCGTAAGGCTTTGATGAACTTAAATGTCTTGGCCCAAAGTCAGAGGCAATATGATTGGATTGATTGAAATATAAAATTTGATTTGGTACATTTTTAAGAGAATATGGAATTTTTAAAGATTGTCCCAAAATATTTAGTGATAAAAAACATATAAGTATTGGAAATATTTGTTTCATGTTATTTGTTGATTTTAAAGGTTTCGAAATTTTCATTTAACTTCATTTCTCTTAGTGACGTTTTGGG
>JANMGN010000799.1:0-5352 GCA_031374645.1 Chitinophagales bacterium
CAAAAGTTCGAGTATCAATGCGTTTGGTATGCGAGATATGCAAGCGAAGGCTTACGAAGCTCGAAACGAACAGTATTTGTTACTAAAAGCTCCACCTGCATCAGGCAAATCAAGGGCTTTGATGTTTATAGCCTTGGATAAGTTAATAAATCAAGGCGTTGGGAAAGTGATTGTGACTGTTCCTGAGCGCAGTATTGGCGGCTCATTTTCGGAAACGAACTTAATGAAAGATGGTTTTTTCGCAGATTGGCAACCCAATGATGCGTATAATCTTTGTACGCCTGGCACTGATGGCAGCACAAGTAAAGTAGCGGCTTTCAAAAATTTTATGCAGAATGACGAGCGTATTTTGATTTGCACTCATGCGACTTTTCGTTTTGCTTACGCTGAATTAGAAGACAGCGTTTTTGACAATACTTTGATTGCGATTGACGAATTTCATCACGTTTCTGCCAATGACGAAAACATTTTGGGCAAGGCTCTACGAGGATTAATGTCGAAATCTAAGGCGCATATTGTTGCTATGACAGGTTCATATTTCAGAGGAGATAGCGACGCAGTTCTGATGCCCGACGATGAAGCAAAATTTGCAAAAATTACCTATAATTACTACGAACAACTCAACGGATATACGCATTTGAAATCATTGGGCATAGGTTATCATTTTTATCAAGGTAAGTATATGTCAGCGATTTTCGAGGTTTTAGATACTGATAAAAAGACGATTTTGCATATTCCAAACGTGAACTCTGGCGAATCTACCAAAGATAAATTGCGAGAAGTAGATACGATTATTGACACAATTGGTAAAAATCCGACCGTAGATAAAAAAACGGGTATTATCTCCGTCACAAGAAAAGACGGAAAAATTATCAAGATTGCAGACCTTGTTACAGACGATAAAAACCGTGAAACGATACAAAACTACTTGCGAAATATCAAGCACGAAGACGATATTGACTTGATTATTGCGCTCGGCATGGCAAAAGAAGGTTTTGATTGGCCCTTTTGCGAACACGCTTTAACGGTAGGTTATCGAGGTTCATTGACGGAGATTATTCAGATAATAGGTCGCTGTACAAGAGATAGCAGCAATAAATCGCACGCTCAATTTACAAACCTCATTGCGCAGCCTGACGCTACGAGCGAAACGGTTACACATTCCGTCAATAATATGTTGAAAGCAATCACAGCATCGTTACTGATGGAACAGGTGCTTGCGCCAAATTTCAAATTTAAAACCAAACTTTCGGACGAAGACCAAGCCGAAGCGGGAGAGATAAAAGTTAGAGGTTTCAAAATGCCAAGTTCTAAGCGTGTCAAAGATATTGTAACAACGGATTTGAATGACTTGAAAGCAAAAATCTTGCAAGACAACACGATGCAACGTGCTATGCCTGGCAATATTGATGCCGAAGTGATGAATAAAGTGCTGATTCCCAACATTATAAAAGCTAATTATCCGCAACTCAACGAAGAAGAATTGGAAGAAGTACGCCAATATGTAGTCTTAGATTCGGTAGTCAAAAATACGATGATGATTGATGTCAATGCTTTGAAAAAAACGATTATGCAAGATGAAAGCATCATCAAAGCCATTGCTGCTCATACGCCAAAGAGCGACATTGAAAATGTATTAGTGCCAAAAGTCATTCAAAAGATTTATCCTGATTTGAGTGCCGACGAAGCCAATACATTTAGTAAATTGGCAATGCCTAATCAAAACAATACAGCAGGAAATACGACAGAAAGCGACAAAAGATTTATCCGTTTGGCAGGAAAATTCATCAATATCGAAGATTTGCACATTGATTTGGTAGACCAAGTAAATCCTTTTCAAAAGGCTTTTGAGGTATTGTCAAAATCCGTCACACCAAAAGTATTGAAAATCATACAAGATACGATAGAAGCGACCCGCATACAAGTGAGCGAAGAAGAAGCGGTGATGGTATATCCCAAAATTAAGCATTTTGTGAAAGAGTTTGGGCGAGAGCCAAATCTCAATGCCAATGACGCTTTGGAGCGAAGAATGGCAGAAGTGTTGATTTTTTTAAGAGAACAAAAGCGTAAAAGATAGGTAGCACGTAGGTAGCACGGACTTTAGTCCGTGACAATTCACGGACTAAAGTCCGTGCTACCTAAATAAAAAATAAAGATGAAAAAGACTTTACAAGATATTTTTGATGAAGACGATGAGTTAGGCTTATTAAACATCAAACCTTCTACCGCACCACAGTCAGAAGAAGGTAAGAGTATTGCCCTATTTGAAGAAATCAATCTTTTTTTTGAAAAAAACAAGCGTGAACCCATAGAAAGGAAAAATCCGCAAGAGCATGGTTTATTCAATAGACTAAAAACGATTCGCAACAATGCAGCAGAAATAAATCAATTGAAACCTTATGACAGACATGGTTTATTGGCTGCTACGCAAAAAGAAATAAAAACGATTGATGATATTTTTGCAGATGAAGATTTTGACTTTTTAAATGATGATGACGCAGGACTTTTTGATTTCAAACACGTCAAAAATACACAAGAGCGAGAAGGTACAGATTTTGTTGCCAAACGAAAACCCTGTAAGGATTTTGATAAATATGAAGCAATTTTTAAGCAAATACAACAAGATTTAAGAGAAAATAAACGAAAAATCGTTGATTTTAAAATGGGCAATCTACGAGAAGGCTCATTTTATGTGCATAATGGTGTACTTTTTTTGTTAGAAGAAATAAGTATTACTCGTAAGGAACACTACAGAGAAGATGGCACTCGGGTACGAGAAGATGGGCGCACACGCTGTATTTTTGAAAACGGAACGGAGTCTAATATGCTCAAACGCTCGGTAGAAAAAATACTCTATGCCAACGGAAAAGCAGTTACAGAACACGAGGAAAAAGCAAATACAGAATTGTGGCAAAATGCTTTTGGTGTAACAGAAAAAGATAAAGCCACAGGTTACATTTATGTTTTACAATCAAAAAGTGATAAAAAAGCAATCAAAGAAATTCCGAATTTGTATAAAATAGGTTATTCGACGACAGCAGTAGAAGAGCGCATAAAAAATGCAGCAAAAGAACCAACCTATCTAATGGCAGAAGTAGTGATTGCAAGTGTTTTTAAATGTTACAATTTTAATCCACAAAAAATGGAGCAATTACTTCACATTTTTTTTGGAAAAGCCTGTGTCAATATAGATATTTTTGACGAAAAAGGACAACGACATACACCAAGAGAATGGTTTTCTGCACCACTTTCAATTATACAACAAGCCATTTCTTACATTATTAATGAAGAGATTATTGATTATAAGTATGATTTTGAAAGGGAGGAAATAGAAAAAAGGTAAGAACTCTAAAATCACTGACGCTGATATTATAAAAAAATAGTAAAAGCCTAGCCAATAGCTCTTTGTTTAGCAAAAACGATTTTTTTCATAAAAAACTGCTTTGGTTCACATCAGTTTTGTTGTGAGCAGGAGCTCCCAACGTACGCGGCTAAGCTTTTACAAAAAATATACACCAAAATTTCCAAAAGGTTGGCGGAATGCGACGGTCAGGGGTGTTTAGTGTAAAAAAGTAAGGTAGTATGGACTTCAGTCCGTGACCTCGCTTCTTAGTAAAAAATTGTATTAATAGGAAATGGTGGAGTGCAGATAAAAACAAACGCAGCCAGGGTTTTGAACCCTGGCTGCATTAATAGTAAAAAGACCTACGAGGCTTGATACATTCTAATTTTTCAAAAACTTTTTGCTCACAAAACGTCCTGTTTTGTCATATATTTTTAAAACATAAAACCCATTTGGCAAACTCGATACAGGTATTTCTGTTGCGGCAGTATTTTCTATAAGCACTCGACCTTGTAGGTCAAAAACCTGTGTCGTTGTGATTTCTGTATCTGTACTAATACGTACAAAATCGGTGGCAGGATTTGGAGATACCTTAAAATCAAAAGTAGAAAGCTCCTCGGTAGCAACCGAATTTTGTAAATCTTTAAGTTCTAAATACCAAAGTCCTCTACCGTGCGTGAACAAAAAAAGGGTCTTATCAGATGGGCGTAATTTGAGTTCCAGTATTGCAACATTAGGAACACGGGTTTCTTTTTCCCAAGTTTTCCCAGCATCTGTCGTAAAATAAAGTCCAAAAGAAGTAGCTGCATAAAAGATACTATCAGGCGCATCAGGATGTGGTTGCAGCTGATAAACGCTCAAGTTTTTAGGCAAATTTGCACCTAAATTTGTCCAAAGCATCGTACTGTCTATATTGGCATTGCTTACTTTCCAAATCCGAGAAGCCGTAGATGCACTCGAAAAAGTAACATAAAGCGTATGGTTATCTTTCGGATGAAAAGAAATATTGCCCCATGAAGAACCTTGAATAGCAGCTGGCATTTTTTTGTACAAATTAGGGTAATCTTGAACAGATTCGGTAGTTGCCGCACTATCTATACGGAAAAAAGTGTTATTTCCACCAGCATAAACCGTAGGGTTAAGCTCATTTGTTACACCTATTGCGGTTGCGTTATTAATTGTATTGGCATTTAGTCTATCCCAATTTCCACCTGCGTCAGTTGTTCTCCAAATTCCTTTTCCACTTCTGTAATACAACTGATTGCCATCAGCGTAGTTTATTTGATGCTCATTGATAAAATTTACACCTTCCGCTACGGCAAGTTTGGGCGTTATATTCAGCGCACTGGTACTTGTCAAATATTTATCCATCCGATAAGTATTTCCATTTTGCGTAGAAATATAGGCCATGTTTATATTTTGCTGACTTACGTGCGAGTACGCTCCATCTGCACCATATATTTTGGTTAAAACACCATTTTTGTAACGCCAAGTTCCGTTATCTTGTGTGCCTCCAACAGCACTTGCACCCGTTGTAGCGTAATTTCCAGCATAATATTGCGAGGAAGTATAGCCTTTGTTTAGGTCTTTTGGTGCAGTCGTTATCTTATCCCAAGTGTGCCTAAATATACCACCATCACAACCGATAATAAACTCATTATTTTTTCCAAAATTAACGTATTCGTGGTTATCTGAGTGTCCAATAGGTAGCGTATTCCATGTTTTTCCAGCATTTTTACTGTATTTACAAGTAACTCCACCGACCATGATAAAGTCAGGCTTACTCGAATGAACACCCAAAACTTGGCAATAAGCCTGATAAGTGCTTCCTATTCGTACCGTATCTGTACTCATTTTTGCCCAAGAAATACCACCATCATTGCTTCTAAAAACACCTCTATCGCCTTCTCCAGAATAGTTACTGGTCGTATGCGTAAAAAAAGAATACACTACATTGGGTACATTTTTGCAATTTGCTATCAAAATACGTCCATTGATACCTTTTGGAA
>JANMGN010000815.1:0-2913 GCA_031374645.1 Chitinophagales bacterium
CAAAAAACGCTTTTATACCACAAAACTTAGGTTAAGTAGTAAAAGTTTTATTACGGATTTACATTTTCTCCAAATACATCTTTTAAAGATAATTTGACAACTTTTCCGTATTTTTCTAACACCTTAAAATCTACTTTTTTATCAGAACCCAACACCAAGAAATTAGATTGTTTTCCTTTTACGTTTGTATCAGCAAATTTTTTCAAATCTGCATAAGTCATTTTGTCAATTTGCTCGTAGTTTGCTTTTCTTGGGTCTTCTTTCATGCCCAAACGCTCCATCATATCTGCACGATAAATGATATTTTGCTTCGTGATACGCTCTGTTTCTATTTGGTTTTTGATAGATTTTTTAGCTAATTCAAATAAATTGGGAGAATTTGGCATATCATTCAATAATTCCAACATCGCAGGAGCTGCTTCACTGATTTTGTCCGCTTGTGTACCTACATACGAGAACAAAGTGTAAGGCTCATCTTTGCTGTAAGGCGTGCGATAGGTGCTGTTCGTCGAGTAAGCCAATGCCTTCGATTCACGTATAGTTTGGAAAACTACGCCTGACATTCCGCCGCCAAAATACTCATTGTAAAGACGAATATAAGGTAACATTTCTGGTTTGAAATCTTCTCCTTTTGATGCCCAAACTAAGTCCGCTTGCACCATATCGTAATCTACAAAAAATACAGTTGGCTCTGTTTCTGTTTTTACTGGAAAAATTTTCACAGCTGGTGCATCGTTTAATTTGCTGCCTGTTTTGTGGACTTTTCCTACGATTTTTGCAACTTCGGCATTTTCCATCGGTCCAAAATAATACACATCGTGCTTGATATTTGACAATTCTTTTACTTTTGTCAATAGTTTTTCAGGCGTAAGTGCTTTCATTTGCGTTTCATTGATACGAGAAGTATATTTATTGGTAGGGCCATATAAACCATAGTTAATCAACATTTGACGAATAACATTCTTGTTTTTCTTTTCGTCGCCACGTTTTTGTAACTCGCTTGCCACCATATTATCCAAAGCGTCTTTATCAGCCATTGCATTGGTCAAAACATCTTCTAACAATTGTGTTGCTTTTTCCATATTTTCACTGACACCTTCTACTCCGATACGCAACTCATTATCGCTTGCATCTACGAAATACGAGCAAGCCAAACCATACATTTTCAATTGTAAATCTTCTGCTTTCATTAGTTTTGTACCCAAATATTGGATGTATTCAGCGGCAAAAGCGGTTTCTGGTGCATTGAGTTTTCCTAATTTCCAAGCATATTCAAGGTTGAAAAGTGGATTTACAGTATTTTTTACAGAAATCACTTGAATACCGTTTTTAGTCATTGATTTTTGTAAATCTTTATTGACATCTAAGAAAATAGGTTGGATTGATTCTGTCTTTTTGCCTGTAAAAGTGCTTAAAAACGGTGATTTGTCTTCACGATTTACTGCAACTGGCGTAATACTTGGCTTTATGATTTTTGCTTTCGCTTCACGCTCGCCACTTACTTTTTTTACACAAACATAATTTTCGCCAAAATAACGGTTTGCTGCATTGATAACTTCTTGTTTTGTTACTTTTTTCAAATCATCAGATTGCTTCACGATGTCTGCCCAATCTTGTTGTTGGATAAACGCATCTACAAAATAATACGCACGTGACTGATAACTTTCAAATTTCTGATAATCTTCTTTTGCCAAATTATTGATGATGGCTTTTAATAAATCATCGCTAAATTCGCCTTTTTTTACCTTTTCGATTTCTGCCAAAAGCATCGCTTGTACTTCTTCAAGTTTGCTGCCTGGCATTGGTTTTGCGCCAAAAACAAACATTCCATAATCTGCATTTTGGTCAATGTAAGCAAAACCTTCACGTACTTTTTGCTTTTGTACCAAATCCAAATCTACCAAACCTGCTGTACCGTTGTACAACATTTTGCTAATCAAATTCAAGACAGTAACTTCTTTTTTCGCCATAGCCGTAGGCGTACGATATGCCAACATTACACGCTCTTCTTCTGGACCAGTGATGGTCTTGATAATTGGTGTTTTGATTTCAGCTTCGGCAGGAAAAGTCATTTGGTCTGGTTTTCCAGGTGCCCAGCTTGAGAAATTTGCTGCAATTGCTGCAATTGTTTTTTCATAATCCAAATCTCCTGCAATACAAATTGCGATATTATTTGGTACGTAATATTTACGGTAGTATTTTAAAATTTCTTTGATAGAAGGATTTTTCAAATGCTCTACTGTTCCGATAGTCGTTTTTAGACCATAACCGTGGTTTTTGAATAATTCAGCATACAAAGTTTCGTAAACACCACGTGTATCGTTGTCCATTCCGATGTTTTTTTCCTCATAAACAGCTTCTAACTCCGTATGGAAAAGGCGCATCTGTGGATTGCGAAAACGCTCAGATTCCAGCATACACCATTTTTCAATTTGATTAGAAGGAATATCGTTTATGTAGCAAGTAACATCAAGGGAAGTGTAGGCATTTGTGCCTTTTGCGCCCATTTCTGTACACATTTTGTCGTATTCATTAGCGATTGCAAATTTTGCAGCCTCGCCCGAAAGAGAATCTATAGTCTTGTAAATGGCTTTGCGTTGCGCTTCGTCAGTCGTTTTACGATAGACTTCGTACGTATTTTCAATCGCATCTAATAAAGGTTTTTCTTTTGAAAAATCCTTAGAACCATATTTGTCCGTACCTTTAAAAAGCATGTGTTCCAAGTAGTGCGCAAGACCTGTACATTCGGCAGGGTCGTTTTTGCTACCTGTTCTCACAGCGATACAAGTTTGTAAACGTGGCATTTCGGTACTTTTAGAAAGATATACTTTCAAGCCATTGGCAAGGGTATAAATTCTAGTTTGGGTAGGGTCATTTGCAACAATGTCGTACATGAATTTACCATCGCTTTTG
>JANMGN010000827.1:0-1695 GCA_031374645.1 Chitinophagales bacterium
GGTGCATATACAACATGACATCTTTATCTGAAAGATTTAGTTTTTTAAAACAAGCTTTCAGAAATGAAATGGGTAATATGCGCATATAACTTCCACCTGAAATAGGAATTTCTTTATTGAAAATCGGGAAAGTCGTTACGGGTAATTCTACAATTTCTGCATCGTTTTTTAACTTATACACAGTATTTGATGTATCAAACTGTGCGATGCCGTATTTTGATATATCAGCAGGCATAATGCTGCTGTCATATAATAAGCCTAATTCAGCGAGAATATCAAGTGTTGGCAGGCGGTTTTTAGTTAGTGAGAAAAAAGGCGCCCGATAGCCATGAACCCTTTCACCAATTATGTCTTCAACCAAATTTTTAGATAAGGTTATATCCTCTTTTATTTTGGTGTAAGAAATTGTGTTTAGGTTTTCGTGATAATACCCATGAATGGCTATTTCATGTCCCTGTTTTTGGATGTCTTTTACTAAATCTGGTCTATATTTCGCGAGAATGCCTAAGATAAAGAAAGTACCTTTTATGTTGTATTTGGCTAATAAATCTAAAATGATTTTGTTCTGACGGTCAATATCTTTTAGAGGTTCTCTGACTTCGCTAAATTTATATTTCGCCAAAAGTTGCGAAAAATCCTCCCAATCAATTGTGAATGTGTATTTTCTATTCATTTTTTATTAGCACCTTTTTATAGGCTTCAAGCAACCATTGATGGAATTGTTTTCTATCAAATTGGCTAACAACTTTTTCATACAAAGCATGGCTCATGGTGTTTAATAAAGCCGTATTTTCTATTGACCACTTCATTTTAGTAAACAAATCCTGTGTGTCTTGGGATTTGAATAATAAGCCTGTTTTCTTATCTTCAACAATGTCAATATTGCCGATGATGGCAGAGCATATAATCGGACATTTTAATGCGGCACTTTGAAGTAAGACATTTGGAAAGCCTTCGCGATAAGAAGGGAAGACAAAAACATTTGATAATGCCATGTAATATTCTACTTCATTTGACCAGCCAACTTTTATGATATGCTCATTATTTTCTAATTCAAATTCCGTTTCTTCGGGCAAAGCATCAAACTCCTTTTCATAAGGACCAACGATGATAAGCTTCAAATTTGTCGTTGTAGAGGTTAGATTTTTGAAGGCATCTACGAGTTCTACAATGCCTTTATCTTTGACGACTCTACCGACGAATAGAAAATAAAAACAGTTTTTATCATAGTTGATGTTTGTCTTTATTGCCTGCAACCTATTCTGATCCAACACATTACGGTTAAATCTTTCCAAATCTATTCCGTTGCTGCTGCCATACCCAATGACTTGTAATTTATTGGGTTTACAAAGTTTTCTGTTGATTATGTGATTGTAAGACGAAGGACTATTGGGCCAAACGTGTGTAGATAATCTAAAGGTTAGTTGTTCAATTTTTTCGAAAAAACGCGATTTCAGAGAATCATCTTTTGTAGAAATAAGCCCTGCCATAGTTTGAATCCGTATCGGCACACGAGCTAAAGTCCCCGCAATCATAGCGACTAAATTGGCTTTTAAACTTTGCGAATGAATGATATCAGGCTGAACTTTTTTAAATAATTTATACATTTTCCAAATACTCACGATGTCTTTCATGGGTAGAGGCTTCTGGATAATAAAAAAGAGGCGGTCTTTTTAAGGAAGACGCCTCTTTTTA
>JANMGN010000838.1:0-2249 GCA_031374645.1 Chitinophagales bacterium
CCCGAAACACGTGCCATTGCGCCTAATTCGTACATTTTAGCACCAATTTTCCCAGCAAAAGCAGGACTTGCCATGGTTTTTGTTGCTTTGTCAGAAACCAATTCGACGGCAGCCATCAAGCCTTTCCCTCTGACATTCCCTACGGACGGAAAACGCTCCAATTGTTGCAAACGGCTCATCAAATAATCGCCTTGTTTGGCTGCATTTTCGGGTAATTTTTCGTCTTTTACGATTTTTAAAGCCGCCAAAGCCGCCGCACAAGCCACAGGATGTCCAGAGTAAGTATAACCATGATAAATTGCTCCGAAAGCATCTTTATTTTGTTTAAAAGCATCATCTATTCGCTCGTTCACGACGGTTGCGCCCAAAGGAATATAACCCGAAGTAATGCCTTTTGCCAAGCACATCATATCTGGTTTGACATCGTAAGCTCTCGAACCAAACATAGAACCTGTACGCCCAAAACCTGTAATCACTTCATCTGCGATGAGTAAAACGCCATGTTTGTCACAAACTTCTCGTACCAAACGCAAATAATTATCAGGTGGAACGATTACACCACCTGCACCTTGTACAGGCTCAACGATAAACGCTGCAACCGTATCCGCACCTTGCGCCACGATTTCTCTATCCAACTGCGCTGCGCAAATTTCACCCAATTGTTGTGCATCGTCCGTATATGGATTTCTGTACAACCAAGGCGAATCTAAGTGAAAACAACCTGCCAAAAGTGGCTCATAATTGCGACGAAAACGATTGTTTCCATTCACAGAAGCACTTCCAAAATGCGTTCCGTGATAACCTTGTTTGAGCGAAATGAATTTATATCGGTCTTTAAAACCCAATATTTTCCAATATTGTCGAGCGATGCGCATCGCTGTTTCGACGGCATCAGAGCCGCCCGAGCTGTACATCACACGTTTCATACCTTCTACGTCGAGCATTTCCATCAAAAGATGCGACAACTCAATAGACCTCGGATGTGTTGTGCCACGAAACATAGAATAATAGACCAATTCGTCCATTTGTGCAGCAACGGCATCTTTGATTTCTTTTCGTCCGTAGCCGCAATTCACATTCCATAAACCACCTACACCGTCCACAACACGATGCCCATAAATGTCTTCGATGTGAACACCATCGCCTTTGCAGATAATGGTTGGTTGAGTTGTTTCCGAGTCGTTAGGATGTCCCATCGGATGCCATTGTTGCATGGCATTGTGTTTATTTAGAAAATCTATATTCATTATTTATTAAATTGAGTATTTGAAAAACTGAGTATTTGCTTGGTTGAGTATTCGAGTATTTGAAAACTGAGTATTGGGCTTTTGAGTATTTGAGCGAAGCGAACACTATGTGTCAAATACTCAAAAGTCAAATACTCTTCAGGTCAAATACCCAATTCAACGCCCATAACAGAGCGCACATAGTCAAAGCAAGCGTCAGGTTCTGTAATGTCAAAATGGAGTGTTTTTAAACCACATTTTATTGCGCCAAAAATATTACGAAGTTGGTCATCTATGAACAACACTTCATTCGGCAAAACGTTTAATTGTTCCAAAGCAATTTGATATGCTCTTGGGTCAGGTTTTAAAATATCAGAATGGGTAGCGTCATAAAAACTATCCAAATCATTTATAAAAGGTAAATTTTCGACCCATTCTTTGCCTGTAAAAAGTTCGATTTCGTTGCTTAAAATACCAACTTTCAGACCGTTTTGCTTACAAATCGCTATTGTTTTTAGAGCTTGCGGACGAAGAACTTTATCATAAATTCGCTCGCCACCAATGGCTTGTAGCAATTGTGTCATGCTCCAATTTTGTTCGCCTACCAGCTCTCCAATTTCTCTGGCTCGTGTTCCCCAATACGCACGTTCTGTGATTTCGTCCCGTTGCATTGCCATCCAAAGTGGGTCAGTTTCGGGCGCAAAAGGCCCTTTCCAAGTGAGTGTTCCTTTGGAAAGGTTTAATTTTTCTTCAATTAATTCGTGTCGTTCAAACAACGATTTACTGATTACACTACCAAAATCTAATAAAAGGGCTTTCATTTTTTATTTTTTTGAATAACTGAGTATTTGAGCGAAGCGAACATCATGTATTAAATACTCAAAGAATCAACTCAATGTTATTCTTTGTTTCAATTTTACCAATACTTCGCTAAAAATAGCTTTTTCTTCTTCATTCAAAGTTTCTAAAAGCCACTGATTAAATTCTTGAACTTTAGGTTTGAGTTCGTTCATGATTTTTTCG
>JANMGN010000840.1:0-28038 GCA_031374645.1 Chitinophagales bacterium
CAAAAACCAAAGTAATGCTGTCGCTGACATTATACCCGTGAACGCCAGTGAATAATGATCGTTGCGCATCATATTGTATGACGTTTGCGTGTTGTTCCAATCCATGAAACACAAGCCAATTACGCCTACCAAACCTAATAAAATTACTGGATAAATCGCTTTGCGAAAGTTGAAAATTTCGGCAAACATGGCAAATACGCCAAGCCCAGTTAATGCTAATAATTCGTTCATAATGTATTTTAAAACTACAAATTATATTATTTTTTGTTCATAGTGATACTTGATTTCAAAAAATTGGTATCACACTTTGATTGTTATGGCTTACACACCTATACTTTACTTCGCCGTCCAGCCACTTGCTGCACCATTCAGCAACGCATTAACGCTCGCTTCTGTCAAATCTAATACAGGTTTTGGATAAACACCCAATGCGATAATCAAAATACAAATTGGAATAAGAACCCATTTTTCATTGATAGTCAGGTCTGTAAAAGAAGCTGTACGTGCTGTTGTTTCTCCTAACATCATTTTCTGATAGCCACGTAACATATAAACTGCGCCCAAAATAACGGTCAAGCCACCAAAAACTGCTAACCAAAAATTATATTGATACAAACCATTAATCAATAAAAACTCTCCAACAAAACCGTTTGTCAAAGGTAAAGCTACACTACCCAAAAGAATTATCAAAAATGTCAAAGCCAATTGTGGTGCAACACCACGAATTCCGCCCATCACATTCATTTCTCCTGTACCTACTCGTGACGCAATAATATCATAAACGAAAAATAAACCTACGACATTGATACCGTGCGAAAGCATTTGCGCCATTCCACCTTGTAAACCTTGTACATTCCATGCCATCATTCCTGCCGCAATCAAACCAACGTGTGCAATCGAAGAATAGGCAATCATACGTTTGAAATCTTTTTGCGCTATCGCAATACAAGACGCATAAACGATGCTAACAACTGCTAATGTGATAGCAATTTTAACATTTATATCGTTACGTAAATATTCTGCACCAAAAATTGGAAACATCCAGCGTATCAAACCATAAGTTCCCATTTTCAACATAACGCCAGAAAGTAACATTGTGCCTTGTGTAGGGGCATTTGTATAAGTATCTGGCTGCCAAGTGTGCAGAGGAAAAATTGGCATTTTTATACCAAAAGCTAAAAATAACGCCCAGAAAACAACAGTTTGCTCGTTGCCTGTAAGTGTTTTTCCTGCTCGGTACAAATCTTCTATATCAAACGAATTTCCTGCTTTTGTGTAGAGAAAAATCAAGGCAGCCAACATAAACAAACTACCAAATAAGGTATAAATAAAGAATTTGAATGTAATGCGCTGACGACCTTCGCCACCAAAAATTAAGCAAATAAACCAAATAGGTATCAGTGCTAATTCCCAAAAAGTATAGAACAACAAGCCATCTTTTGCTGTAAAAACACCAATTAGTGCTGCTTGCATCGTCAATGCTAAGGCGTAAAACGAACGTGAATTTTTATATTCTTTATCAAAAGAAGACAAAATAATCAATGGAAACAACAAAGCCGTAAGCAATACCATCAATAAAGATATACCGTCCATACCAACATGGAAATTTGCTCCCAAAGTATTGCTCCATACGACGTTGGTTGTCAAAAGAGCATCAGAAGGATTTGCTGTATAAATTTTATACGCAAAGGCTGCTAATACCAATTCAATAATTGTAGTCGCCAATGCTACTTTACGGACATTGACTGCGCCTAAGGCAACGCTTGCTGCCGCACCAATTAAAGGCAATATGATAAGTAATAATGTAAGCATATTTTTTTCTGAACCGTAAAATGTAAAATAACAAACCGCAAAAGGTTTCCAAAGTTACATTTTATGAATTTTATGTTTTAGTTTATTTCTTTTTATTAAAAATTAAATAAGCAAAATTAAGTGCTACTGTTTTAGATACCGAAAAATTGGTATAATGTATCAACTGAACGTTAATTTTCCGTAAGGTGTATTTCAAAGAAAACGATGTTGAGGCACCAAATCTTGTACCAAATGCGTCTTCATAAGTTAAATCGCTTGTATATAAGGAAGTATTAGCTCCGTTTATACTTATTCCTTGTATTCTGGGAAAAAGAGCGTAAGTCCCAGCCAATCCTGCGCCAATACTAAGCTCTTTTGTAATAAAAAAATCAAAGCGAGGACTAACTCTTAGTAGAGTAACATTAAAATCTCCCTTTACAATATCTTTTCCTCCTAAGAAAGTATAGTTTTCTTCGTAATAAAAACTTCTTTGTACCAATCCAATATCTAACACTAATTTTTGGCGTTGATTTTTCAGAACACGACTTATTTCCGTCCCTACGCCAAAGGCATAATGGGGATTGAAAGAAAATTTGCCCCTTCCTACTAAACCTTTATCTATTAGTCTAAAAAATTCATATCCAGATTTTATAGTGACTTGATTTTGGGCATTGTTTTTAACCGTGAAAAATAAAAGAAAAAAAAAGAAAGAGGAAAGTTTCATATTTTTAATTTTCATGATTAAATACAATTAAGTAGTTGGGCTAAAATAACCATAATTTTTTTTAAGGGAAATCGTTGTAAAACAACAACGTAACTTCCTTGCAGTCAGTTACTTATGTTATTTTAAAACGCCAAAAAAATTACCGATTATTTCTATATGCCTACTTAATTATGTCTAATTTCCTGGAATTTTATCTAAAAAAAGTTACTACAAACATCACGACAATACCAACAACCATTGCCAAGATATAAAATCCTGTATTACCTGTTTGTGTCTGACGTAATTGTCCACTAAGTGTATTTACCCCTTCTCCGATACCATTCACAAATCTATCGATAACGTTATTTTCAATCCAATGGGCGAAAAATGTTGATATACGGTTGAGTGGTTTTGTAATAATATTTTCGTAAAACTCATCAACATAGTATTTGTTATATACCGCTTTTTCTAAACCTACCATTTCTGCATCCGCTGAAGGAACAGTTCCTTGCGATACATAACGTACATAAGCATAAGCTGCTATCGCTAAAACCGCCGCCGTCACACCATACATAATAGTATGCAATGTGTGTAAATGATGTTCCTCAATTACTGCGCTTGCTACTACATTTTGTACTAAATTGTGCTCCATGTAGCCATGCAGTAAAAAGCCACCTACCACAGAAAGTACCGCCAAAACCATCAGAGGAATAGTCATTGTCAAAGGGCTTTCGTGTAAGTGATGCTCTTGTTCGTGCGTGCCTCTAAATTTGCCCCAAAATGTTAGGAAATAGACACGGCTCATATAAAAAGCGGTCATCAAAGCTCCGAAAATCAATAAATAACCAATAATCGGTTTTTTATCAAGTGCTTGAATGATAATTTCGTCTTTGGAGAAATAACCAGAGAAAAATGGAAAACCAATAATTGCCAAGTATCCCAACAAGAAAGTAATATGCGTAATTGGTAATTTTGATTTCAATCCACCCATGTTACGAATATCTTGTTCGTGGTGCATCGCATGAATAACCGAACCTGCACCTAAGAATAACAATGCTTTGAAAAATGCGTGTGTCACAACGTGAAAAACGCCTGCCGAAAATGCGCCGACGCCCAATGCTGCAAACATAAAACCTAATTGTGAAACAGTCGAGTAAGCCAAAACTTTTTTAATATCTGTTTGAGCGAAGCCAATTGTAGCTGCAAAAAGTGCTGTCAAAACGCCTGTCCAAGCTACAACGTCCATTGTAATTGGTGCGAGTGTGAAAAGTGCAGACGAGCGAGCAATCATATAAACACCTGCCGTAACCATCGTCGCTGCGTGAATAAGTGCCGATACTGGCGTAGGACCAGCCATTGCGTCAGGCAACCAAGTGTAAAGTGGAATTTGCGCTGATTTCCCCATTGCTCCGATAAAAAGAAAAATCGTCGCTGCCGTTACTACAGGGATAGTAAATTTACTTACATTCGCAAAAACTTCACTGTACGTTACGCTTCCAACTGTCGTAAAAATCATCAGAACGCCTAATAAAAGTCCTAAATCGCCAATGCGATTCATAATAAATGCTTTTTTTGCAGCACTGCTATAATCAATATTTTTAAACCAAAACCCTATTAGTAAATACGAGCATAAGCCTACGCCTTCCCAACCAATAAACATTACCAAGTAATTATCGCCCAATACGAGCAATAACATGAAGAAAATGAATAGGTTTAGGTAAGCCATGAAGCGACGAAAACCATCGTCTTCGTGCATATAACCAGCTGAATATAAGTGAATTAGCGTACCTACTCCCGTAATGACCATCAGGAACATCATCGAAAGATTATCTACAAGAAAGGACATCTTTGCAGAAAAATTGCCTGCCGAAATCCAATCAAACAGAGGAACTGTAACGGGTGCTGCATCGTGTCCGAGGCGGCTCACAAATATTATGGCTGTTACCACAAAAGAAGCTAAAACGCTTCCAGTTGCCAATATGCTTGTTACATTTTTCGATAAAGTTCTGTTTGCCAAGCCAATAATGGCGAAGCTAATCAAAGGGAAAAATGGTATTAATTTTACTAATTGTTCCATAAATATTCTATTCGATAGCGTTTTAATCTAATTGATTAACAATACATTGAAAAACACCTAAAATTTTATCAACTTCGCTTAAATAAAAGCGTTTATTATCAAAAGTTACTATATTTTTTTCTAATTTTAAGAATTGCCAGTCATCGCCCGTTGTTACACAACCATAAATAACTTTGATTGGTTTATTTTTTAGTTCGTTGAATTTCTGTGCAGCGTACATTTGTAACACGCATTGCCCAATTCCTAAGCGAATATTGTCATCTTTTGCTTCAATCAACGTAAAAATAGGAGTTTGTATTTCTCTACTCTTAGGTGCTTTACTTAAAATAAAATCACATTCGCCTCTTAATTCTATATCAACATCTAAGGTTACACCAGAAAAAATAGAAAATTTTTCATCACACAATCGCCAAACTTCTAATAAAATTGGTGCTACAATGAATTCAGATTTTGCTTTTTCGGAATTCAATGGCAATCTACTTGACATACTTAGTGCTTCTTTCAGCCAAGCACTTGGTTGAATTGGTGTCAAATCAAGAAAAATATTTTGTTCATTTTCTAATAAACTATATTTTTCTTTTACATCATTAAATTTTGTATTTGAAAAAGCCATTTTTTATTATTTTAACAAATCTTCGATTTCTCTTTTTAAGTCAGGTAAATATTTTCAATCTGCTCGTTCATAAATTAACTGCTTTGTATTTTCAATTTCTTTGGCTAAAAAAGGATTTCGTATTGGTTTATTTCCAAGTAAATCCACTTTCCGTTTAAATAAAACCTCAAATTTATCCCAAAGTAAAATCATTGTTTCGCCTCTTTCAACAGGATCTTCATGTGATAGTTCAATAATCAAATCTACATCACTTTTTTTATTAAAATCATCTCTCAAAACGGACCGAAAAGCATAAAGGCGTAATACTCCGTTTTGTTCACAGAGTTCGAACAAAGCCTTTTGTTTTTTTTGAGTATATTTGAAAAAGCCATTTTTTTAACCTTTTAATTTATTCAATACGTCTATATCTGTTGTATTTGTATTTTTGAAAATCATCATCAAAATTGCTAAACCAACTGCTACTTCTGCTGCTGCCACTGCCATAATGAAAAATACAAATACCTGTGCGTCACTCGTTCCCCAAACACGAGAAAAAGCGACCATCAAAAGATTTACTGCATTGAGCATTAGCTCTATGCACATAAAAATAATAATAGCGTTACGGCGATACATTACACCAAATGCGCCTATTGAAAATAAGATTATCGCCAAAACGATATAATGATTGATTGAAACGCCTGTAAATAATTCCATTCTTATTGGTTATTTTTATAAATATTTTTGATTTTAGTGTATTTCTTTTTTACTTAAAAATACTGCGCCTACCATTGATGCCAAAAATAAGACAGAGCTTACTTCAAAAGGCAACAAAAAGTCATTGAATAATACTTTTCCTAAATTTTCTACCAAACCTACACCTGTATTTGCAATACCATTTGCTTGTGTATTGCCTGATATATTATTTAATACAGCTAATAATACCAGTAAAAGTGCGCCTCCTGCTATCCCTGCTGCTACTTTTGCAAGCATAGGTTTGTTGGGTTCATCTTCTTTGTTGAGATTAAGCATCATGATTACATATAGAAATAAAACCATAATTGCGCCAGCATATACAATGACGTGAACTGCTGCTAAAAACTGTGCGTTGAGCAAAAAATAATGCCCTGCGATAGAAAAAAATGTGATAATTAGGTATAAAACGCTATACACTGGATTTTTTTGAAAAACCACCATCAATGCGCTCATCACAGCAAGAAATGATAAAAAATAAAATAAGTATTGACTAATCATAATATGATTTTATGTAATTTCGATAGATTTATTGTTTTCTTTTAGAAAAATAAATTAAAAAATTAGTGTTTCCAAGCGTGAATTTCGTCTTTTCCGTCAGCGTGTGTCTGATTATGGTATTGAGACTTATCTTTTTTGAAATCTACCACATCTTTTGTCTGACGTATTGTAACATCTACACGCTCATTAATATCTTCTACTAATTTTAATTTGCCGTAAATAAAATTTTCACGTAAATCTTCCGACGCTACAATTCTATCTGTCAAGAAAATTGCTTCTTTCGGACAAGCCTCTTCGCAAAGTCCACAGTAAATGCAGCGTAACATATTTATCTCATAAGTCGCTGCATATTTTTCTTCCCGATAAAGTGTTTCTTCTCCTTTTCTACGTTCTGCCGACTCCATTGTAATCGCTTCTGCAGGACAAGCTACTGCACAAAGTCCGCAAGCCGTACAACGTTCTGCTCCATTTTCGTCACGTTTCAAAACATGCTGACCTCTGTAAACAGGCGCAATCGGACGCAATTGTTCAGGATAACGAACGGTTGCATCTTTTTTAAACATGTGCTTAAAAGTAATCGCCATACCTCCCAAAATTGCAGGGAGATACATTTTTTCTACGAATGTCATTTCCGTATTGGAAACTTGCTTTGCTCTATTTGTTAATTGCATGATAATCAATTTTATCTAAAACATTGGGTTAAAACCCAACGCTAATATATCGGTCGTCGCTATGCGACTTTTTATTATTTTATTTTACTTCAAAATGCACTGGGTCATGATAATTTTTAAAATTGCCGCCCCAATTCAAATTGTATTTTTCAGCGATTTGAATTATGCTGCTTTCTTCCCAGCGTTTTTTGCTGCTACTTTTCAATAACCAACGGCTGAAAATAAATTTTCTTTTGTATAAACAAATATCAATTGCTTTTGCAAAATTATGTTTTGATTTACCTGCACTTGCATTTTTGGTATTTATTTTTTTCAAAATCTCTTGCTCCTCTTCCGTACGGTAGCCGCTGACAATTAGAACTTTCCAATCTGTTTTGTCTTCAATTTCGTAGATGAAATCTTTGAAAATTTGATAATTTTCTGTATCTACGTCTTTGATTTCTACTAATTGTTGCTGATTTTTATACTTTTGATACCATTCTAAACCAAATGTATAACCTAATATTAGAATTATTATCGTTGCTACTAAAAGTAATCCTATTTTTTTCCACATTCAAAACTAACCCAATTCACCACAAAAGTACATTCTCAAACCCGTAACAATAATATTACCAATGGACAAAGGTAATAAAATTTTCCAACCTAATGTCATTAGTTGATCGTAGCGGAAACGTGGCAATGTCCAACGTATCCACATGAAAAGGAAGATGAAAAATAAGATTTTTCCAAAGAAAAATGCGAATTGTATCAAACTCAATACCCATGTTTGTCCGATTAGTCCTTGAAAATACTCTGGGAAAGGCAAGTTGTAGCCGCCAAAAAACAAAGAGGATATAATCGCACTTGAATTGAACATATTAATATACTCGGCAAAAAGGAAAAAACCTAATTTCATCGAAGAATATTCTGTATGATAACCTCCTACTAACTCTGTTTCACATTCAGGAAGGTCAAAAGGCGCACGATTTGTTTCTGCAAATGCACAAATTAAAAAGATTAAAAACGACAAAGGTTGAGCAAATCCAAACCACCAACCACTCGTTGTTTGGTATTCTACAATTTTATTCAAAGACATAGAACCAGTCATCATTACAATAGAAATAATTGCAAGTCCCATTGCTATCTCGTAACTAATCATTTGAGAAGATGCACGCAATGCGCCCAACATAGAATATTTATTGTTGGAAGCCCAGCCTCCAATCATAATGCCATAAACACCAATCGAAACTACACCGAAAACATACAAAATACCAATATTTATGTCTGTAATTTGCATAGGATAAACTTCTCCGCCAATCGTCACAGGGCTACTCCACGGCACTACAACGGCTGTCATAAGTGCGGTAAGCATAGCGATACTTGGTCCCAATATGAATAAAAATTTATTGGAATTGGCAGGAATGAAGTCTTCCTTCATAAACATTTTTACGCCATCAGCAATAGGCTGTAACAAGCCAAAAGGTCCTGCACGGTCGGGTCCAACACGGTCTTGCATGAAGGCTGCTACTTTGCGCTCGCCATAAGTAGCATAAGCTGCAACGCCAAGTGATACTAAAAAAACAAGTAGCACTAAAATGATTTTGTATAGTAAAAATGATGTTATCATATATTTTTTATGAAGTCAAAATGTAAAGGTATTTCACACCACAATTTGATTATTTTTTATTTAATTTTAAACTACGTCCATAAAGAAGTACGAACTCTCATGAGCCTAAGAAGCATATCATCATCTTCTTTGTCATTGTCTGCTCCTATATCCTTTGACCTTTTTGCCCACCAATTATAAAGAAATCGAACTTCATCAACAAATTCTTTATTTACCTCATAATCGCAATATGTACCAACCTTTTCTTTTTCTATAAATTCTTTTAATAATTGAAAGCAACTATGCAGCATTATTTCATCTCTATCAATCCACTCTTTCGCTGATGGCAGACTTTCTATTTTTAAAACTCTCATGGTAAAAGATGTAACTTAAATTTTACAAGTTATTTTTATTCTTCAATGATTATTTTAAATAATGAAAACTACGCATTATTCGGATTTAAAAATCCTTCTCCGAGTTCTTGACGTTTACCTACATTGAGGAACTGCTGCGCCAATTTAGTTTCAAATTTCACTTCTTCTAAGTAGTGATTTGCACCAATTACGCTATCACGTTGTACTTTGGCAGGCCCTTCTATTTTCCAATCTTTGGTTTCTTTTTTATCATAACGACAAGTGTTACAAATCCAGGCCGTTGAGCCATCTTCATTTTTAATGATTTCTCCAAACTCATCTTTACGACCTGTTACACGCAAAACTTCGTCGCCTTTGTACCATAACCGAACTTTACCAGCACAAGTCGGGCAGTCACGGTGCGCATCAACAGGTTTTGTGAACCAAACACGGCTTTTGAAACGGAAAGTCTTATCCGTCAATGCGCCAACTGGACAAACATCGACCATATTTCCTGACATTTCATTGTCAATTGCACTTTCAATATAAGTAGAAATCTCGCCTACATCGCCCCTGTTCATTACGCCATGTACACGACCTGGCGTAAGTTGCTCTGCAACTTTCACACAGCGGTAGCACAAAATACAACGGGTCATGTGTAAAGATATTTTTTCTCCAATATCAATTTTTTCAAACTGACGACGTGGAAATTCATATCGTGTCGTTGATTTACCATGTTGATAACCAAGGTCTTGCAAATGACATTCGCCTGCTTGATCACAAATCGGACAATCCAAAGGGTGATTTGCTAACAAAAATTCTACCACTCCTGCACGTGCTTCTAATACTTCTGGCGAGGTAACATTCCGAACGACCATTCCGTCCATGACAGTTGTACGACAACTTGCCACAGGTTTAGGCATTGGTCTTGGGTCTTTTTCTGAACCTTGTTCTACCTTCACGATACAAGTACGGCAGTAGCCACCACTTGTTTTCAAAGAGGAATAGTAGCACATTGCAGGCGGAACTACGTGTCCACCAATCATACGTGCTGCATTCAGAATGGTTGTTCCGTCAGGAACTTCAATTGTTATGTCGTCTATGGTTACTCTTGCCATTTTTTATTTTATTCTTCAAAAACGTCTTTTAAATCGATATTCAAATCAGGAAAAGTATTTGGTGTTGCTATATCATCATCTGTCAAAGGGGCAAGACCAATATATTTTCCATTTTCGTTTAGTATATAAATCAGTAAAGTTTTATCATCGGGTTGAATAATCCAATATTCCTTCACGCCATTCTCTTGATAAATTTGAAATTTATCTTTCATTTCTTTTTTAGTATTCCCAGGCGAAAGTATCTCAATAATCCAATCAGGTGCGCCTACACAACCTCTTTTATCTAATTTTGCTTTATCACAGATCACACAAAGGTCCGGTTGTACTACGGTAGTTGCTTCTTTATTTGTAATTTTATTTTTCCTTGTCAAACGAACATCAAAGGGCGCAGCGTAAACACTACAAGGAGTTTTATATAAATAATTGGCTAATTGCCTGTGCAATTCGCCCGATATACGTTGTTGATAGACATTTGGCGCAGACATACGAGCAATAAAACCTTTCAACAATTCGATGCGTTCCTCGAATTGCCATTTTAGATAATCAGCATACGTATATTGTTTGCTAAAATCCAATTGATTGATGTCGGTTATTACTGTTGGCATTTTTTATTTATTTTACGCTTCCACCAAATTATTCAACCTATAATAATGCTTCACATCTTTGATATTTCCTGGATTTAAAACATAGTCCTCAAAGTCCGCACGAAAGTGACGAATTGCACTCGCTACGGGCCAAGCCGCTGCATCGCCTAATGGACAAATAGTTTTACCTTCTATGTTTTTTTGTAAATCCCAAAGTAAATCAACATCTTGCAATGTACCATGTCCGTCTAAGATTTTATGCAAAATCTTTTCCATCCAGCCTGTTCCTTCACGGCAAGGACTACATTGTCCACAACTCTCGTGATGATAAAAACGTGCAAAGGTATGTAAATTTCTGACAATACTTGTATCTTCATCCATAGCAATAAATCCACCTGAGCCTAACATCGTGCCTGTTACAAAACCACCTTCTGCTAAACTTTCGTAGCTCATCAAACGTTTCTCACCTGTTGCCAAATGTGTAATAAGATGCGCTGGTAGAATCGGAACGGAAGAACCTCCTGCGACCACCGCTTTCAGCTTTTTACCGTTGCGAATACCACCACAATATTCATCACTATAAATAAATTCTTCTACGGGAAGACCCAATTCTATTTCATAAACGCCAGGTTTGTTTAAGTGACCGCTTGCAGAAATCAATTTTGTTCCTGTACTTCTGCCAATTCCAATAGTTGCGTAAGCATCTCCACCGTCATTGATAATTGGAACTACCGCCATAAGCGTTTCTACGTTATTCACAACCGTTGGGCGACCCCAGAGTCCTGCCACAGCGGGAAATGGTGGTTTGATACGAGGATTTCCTCGTTTTCCTTCCAAACTCTCCAACAAAGCGGTTTCTTCTCCACATATATAAGCCCCTGCTCCGATTTGCATATACAAATCAATATCATAGCCCAATCCTTGAATATTTTTACCTAACCAACCTGCTGCGTAAGCCTCTTTGATGGCTTTTTCCATTATTTTATACACGTAAGCATATTCGCCACGTATATATATGTAAGAAGAGTGCGCACCTAATGCAATCGAAGATGTAATCATACCTTCGATAAGTAAATGCGGTAATTTTTCCATTAAATAACGGTCTTTGAAAGTACCTGGCTCACTCTCGTCCGCATTGCAAACCAAGTGACGAGGCACACCTTCTGGTTTTGCCAAAAATGACCATTTCATACCCGTAGGAAAACCTGCTCCGCCACGACCACGAAGTCCTGATTTTTTCACTTCTTCGACCATCGTTTCAGGTGTCATTTCCTTCAACGCTTTTTCCACAGAACGGTAACCGCCTTCTCGACGATATACTTCGTAGGTTTCAATACCTGCGATATGTACTTTTTCTAATAATAATTTCTTGCCCATTATCTATTTGACTACAAACGGTTAATTGTATTTTTTTGAGGTAATTTTTACACTAGATATTTGCTATTTGTGTTAGCGTACTCTCCCTTGAATTGCTCTATCAAAGCATCTACTTTTTCTATGGTCAAATGTTCATAGTATTTGTCGCCAACTTGAAACATTGGCGCATAGCCACACGCACCAAGACATTCTACTGTTTTGAGCGTAAATTTCCCATCAGAAGTTGTTTGACCGTCTTTGATACCTAAGCGTTTTTCGATATGCGCTACAACATCTTGTGCGCCCATCATCCAACATGAGCTTGTCCGACAAACTTCTATCAAACAGTTGCCTCGTTTTTTTAAATTAAACATCGAATAAAACGACGCTACTTCATACGCCTCAATAGGCTGTATTTCTAACAAACGAGCAACATAATCCATCGTTTCTACACTAAGCCAGCCTTCATTTTCGTCTTGTACCAAGTGCAATAATGGTATCAAAGCTGACTTTTTTTTGTCCGAAGGATAACGTGCAATGATTTCTTGCGCCTGCGCCATCGTTGCAGGACTGAATTGTATATGTTTTGTATCTGTCATATTATTTTCTTACAGAATTTTTGCTACTTTATTTTTCAAATTAGGTATATCTTCTTGAATTATTTGCCAAACAATTTCAGGATTTACACCAAAATAATCGTGTGCAATGATATTTCTAATAGATTTTATCTTATTCCAAGCAATTTCTTGGTTATTTTGTTTTAGTTCTTCACTTAACCTTCTACCGCTTCGCCTATGATAATAAAATTTATCAAAACGGCATCAAATGTTTTTTTGTCTTGGTAAAATTTTTCAACATCAATGTGTTCTCCACTAAAATTTATAATGCTTTCGATGCTGTCTAAAATTCCCAATAAGTTTGCTCGGTCTTTTTCAGATAAAAATGGCGTCTTTTAATATTACGTTTTTATAATAAGGTTTTAAATATTTTACCGTAGCAATATCTATATTTTTATTAAAAGCGTTTGAAAAAAAAGTTTTCATTTTTTCATAAATATCAAAGAGCTGCTTTGTATTTGGTTCAAAATCTACTAAAATATCAATATCGCTATCTTCTTTTTGTTCATTCCGAGCAAAAGAACCTGCCAATCCAATAGTCGTAACATGGAATTCTTATTGAAGAAAAGGTTTGTTTTCTTCTAAAAATTGTAATATTTCGCTACGGTTTAGCATTTTTAACAATTAAAAATAAGTTTTATAATTTCATTCCTATTTATATTAAGCAAATCATTATCTATTTTATAATATTCTTGTGGATTATTGACAGAGGTACTAAGGCTCATATTTATTATTTCTTTATCACTATATGAAAAACCAGGATTTTTAGGAACACTCACTCTTAATGCTAACAATTCTATAAATGCACGAAGTTGAAGTCTAAATTTGGGGTCTTCTATTTCCTTCAACAATAAATTTTCTCTAAAACTATCTAATTTATTACCATTCAAATAATTCTTTGCTAAAAAGCCATCTACAACCAACAGAATAAATACAAGTTTTTTAATTTTTATCATTATTGCTTGCGGATAAGCAAATGTCAGTAAATCAAAATTATCATTATTAGATTGAAATACAAAGAGGCTGGAAGGCAAATAAAATCCTAAACCATCCTTATATGCATTCTGTATTATTTTGAAATTGGGTACATTAATAATAGCTTCACAAGTTTTTTTATAATCTATATCATCAACTTTCAAAAAATCATTGTAAAAAAGTCCGTAATATATTTTCAATAACCATGTTGATAAAATTGAGGTAACAGAATTATTGGCATCATATCTCAATAATATACCATTTTCTTCATTTTTTAAATCTTCAAATAATTGTTCAGGGTTATCTAATAGTCTAATAATTTCATTTTCATATTGGCTACCAAAATCATTATTACAAGTTTTATGGGCAGGAACTTTTATACGGCTGTATAAAAACGTACCCTTTCCATGTAATTTTTCTTGTTTAATGCCTAATTTACCCAACAGGCTATCAGGTATTATATGTTCCTGAGTTTTTTTTCACTTATTGGTTCAGAGCAAAAAAAGCAAATGTTTTTGATTTCTTCTAACATAATAGTTCTAACACTTACAAAATTACAATCCCTTCTTTTTCGATAATTCCAACAAATGGATTTATATTTTTGTCTGTTTTTGTATTGAACGAATGCATCTCTACAATTTTATATCTTACTAAAAGTTTTCTAATCGGTTGGCTATCAATAGTTATTGAGCCTAAAAATTTTTCGTCCCAAATTGCTAAGTCTATATCTGAGTATTCGTGCATACTTCCTTTCGCCATTGAACCAAACAATATGGCTTTGGTTGGCGAATAACCCAAGTTTTTTAAATCCTCTAAAAAAAACTTAGAAGTTTCTATTGCAGTTGCAGTATCAAGCATTGGTGTAAATTTTTAGTTTTTTGCAATTTTTTTTCAACATAAGATTGAGTACAAAGTTGATAAAAAAAGCGTTGATAATCAGGATAACGTCCTTCAATATTCCAATCATTCATTTCTTGCATAAAATCAACATCGTTTTCTTCTACTTCTACTTGAATATGTGAAAGTAATTGAATTAGGTTATGTGTTCTTGGAGGAAAATTATCCTCTTTACATTTTACCCAATGTGCTTTCAATATTTTTTCAATGCTCAAATGACAAGTGAATGAACAGTATGTATATCTTCCTGCATCATACAAAGCATTGGCAGAAAGTAAGTCATCTTCACTTGTTTCTTTCCAATGTGCTATAAATTCTTGTTTTGTCATCTTTTACGCATCTAACTCTCCCGCAATCACATTCATACTACTCAATGTCAAAATCGCATCAGAAATCTGACTACCTTTTATCATTTCTGGATATGCTTGGTAAAAAATAAAGCATGGGCGGCGGATATGTAGTCGGTACGGAGTGCGTCCGCCATCAGAAATCAGATAAAAACCAAGCTCGCCATTGCCACCTTCTACGGCATGATAAACCTCGCCTTTGGGAACATCTTGTTCGCCCATTACAATTTTGAAATGGTATATCAAGGCTTCCATTTTGCTGTAAACATCTTCTTTTTTAGGAAGATAAAAATCAGGAACATCTGCATGGAATGGACCTTCTGGTAATTTATCTATCGCTTGCTGAATAATGCGAAGCGATTGCCACATTTCTTCTGAGCGAACTATGAAACGGTCGTAAGTATCGCCTGTTTTTCCGACAGGAATTTCAAAATCAAAGTCTTGATAACTTGAATAAGGTTGTGCTACACGAACATCATAATCTACGCCTGCTGCACGAAGGTTAGGCCCAGTAAAACCGTATTCTAAGGCACGTTTCCCTGTAATTGGTCCTACTCCTACGGTTCTATCCATAAAAATACGGTTGCGACAAAGCAACTTTTCAAATTCTTTTAGTCCGACTGGAAATTCTTTCAGAAATGCGTGTATGCGCTTCCAACAAGTATCTGAAAAATCACGTTCCATACCGCCAATACGACCAATGTTTGTGGTCAAACGTGCGCCACAAATTTCCTCGAAAATATCATAGATTTTTTCACGCCACTGAAACATATACGTAAAACCTGTCAATGCACCACTATCTACACCAATAACCGCATTGCAAACAATATGGTCATTTATACGTGCCAATTCCATGATAATCACACGGAGATATTCAGCACGTTTGGGAATTTCGCAGTTGATGAGTTTTTCAACAGTCATGTGCCAGCCCATGTTATTGATAGGCGACGAACAATAGTTCAAACGGTCAGTCAGCGTAACGATTTGTTGGTACGGACGGCGTTCAGCGATTTTTTCAAATGCACGGTGAATGTAGCCGACAGTTTGTTCAGAACTATCAACGATGATTTCACCATCCATTTTCAAAACGTTTTGAAAAATACCATGCGTAGCTGGATGCGTCGGACCTAAGTTTAGGTACGTGTATTGCTTTCCTTCGTTTGGCGCAAGTGTTGCGCTTGTATTTGTATTTATATCTGCCATTATTGTTAAACCTATCCTAAATCCTTTCCAAAGAGAGGGATTTTTTGGTGCGAAATAAATGTATTTTAAGGTCTATTTAATACTTTTGAGTTTTTTACATCTTCAAAAGTCAAGTTTTTTATTTTCAAATATTGACTGTCCGCACAAATGTCTAAATCATCATTCCAAGCAATAGCATCTGTTTCTTTATCTATATATACTTTTTGAAAAAAAGTATATTTTGTTAGGCTTTAAAAACACCTATTTCTGTTAGGGTTGTCAAATCAACAGTTCCTTCCGTTTCGTCCTCAGAGCTTAGCCATAAAGTATAATCTGGCGAAGCCTTAATTTCTAATAACTTAGGAAACATAATACTTTTTATTTTATTGCTGAGAAAACTCTTTTCATTTTCATCGTAAATCCTTCGACTGATGATGAGGCGCTACATACTCTTCGAATTTCCATGTCAGATAATCTGCATAAGAATAGATAGCGTTTGGGTCTAATTGATTAATGTCTGTTATCGTAATTTACCTTCCGAAAGACTTATCCTCTTTATCATCACGCCAAGCGTCTTCGAGTGCGTACTCACGGCGCATTGGGTGATAATTCATTTCGTCCATATTCAAAATGCGAGTGAGCATCGGATGTCCTACGAAATTAAAACCGTAAAAATCGTATTCTTGACGTTCTTGCCAATTCGACGAAGCCCAAAGGTCTGTTACCGTAGGCACATCAAGGTCATTTTTGGACATAAAAGTGCGAATACGAATACGTATGTTGTTCGGCATATTGTGTAATTGATACATCAAACCAAACTCTGCACCTTCGTTTTCGGGAGAGTGAATACCACACATTGTCGTCAAAAAGTGGAAATCCAATTCGGCATCTTCTTTCAACATTTTTAATGCTGCGTGAAGATTAGCTTTTTTTACTATATATACATGGAAATCGTAGTGCTGCTCAACAGTCACTAAGGCATCTCCAAGTTTAGACGCTATGAGGTTTTTTATTTCGTTCGTAATCATATATTTTTTACGTTAAAGTAAAAATCTTAAAATTAATTTTTGTATAGAATTTTACTCAATTCCGTAACCATCAAGCATTTTTTGATAAACTTCTCCATCACGGCGGTCACGACGCTCCGTACTTACCATTTCTTGAATTTTCATAATAGCATCTATCAATTGTTCTGGACGAGGCGGACAACCTGGTACATATACATCTACAGGAATTACACGATCAATGCCTTGTAATACGCTATACGTATCGAATATGCCTCCACTTGAAGCACAAGCACCCATCGAAATAACCCATTTCGGTTCAGCCATTTGTTCATAGACTTGACGTAGGATAGGTGCTAATTTTTTGGAAATAGTACCTGCCACTATCAATAAGTCCGCTTGTCGTGGCGAAAAGCTAATGCGTTCCATCCCAAAACGAGCCAAATCGTAGTTACTTCCCATTGTAGCCATGAATTCGATACCACAACATGAGGTAGCGAACGGAAGAGGCCACAATGAATTTTTACGTGCCAAACCTACCACACTATCCAAACGTGTAGCAAAAAAGCCTTGACCTTCGTAGCCTTCTGGCTGATTTTTAGAATCTATATTTACTGCCATATCTTATAAGAGCATAAAATTTTAAATAAAAAAGTAGTAATTGGAAAGAGTTATTATAGCAAGAAATTACTCCCACTTTAAAGCACCTTTTTTCAGAATATAAAAGAAGCCCAATAGCAAAAAAGCCATAAAAGTGAACATTTCAAACATTCCTAATGCACCCAATTGCTTGAAATTTACAGCCCAAGGATACATAAAAATAACTTCTACATCAAATAAAACGAATAAGATAGCTACCAAAAAGTACTTGATAGAAAAAGGTGTACGTGCATTTCCGATTTCTTCAATACCACACTCAAAAGCTGCGTCTTTTAGCTTTGATTTGTGATGAGGGCCCATCCAGTGTGTTACACCCATTACTAAGCCTACGAAGCCCATCGCTACCATAAACATTAATAATATAGGTAGAAAATCTTTCATACCACTTGACATTCCTGCTTGTAAAAACAACATAATAGACTGATTTATAATAAGTTATAATAAATTTTATTTATTGCTATATTTGAAAATGCAAATTTAAGTTTTTTTTCAATATAAATACAATTTTTTCTTTTAGAATTACAAATAAAATAAGTTTTTGTTGCAGATATAAGCATAATTTTTCAACTTTTTTTATATTAACAAAAAAATTATGACCGCTTTGTAAAGTCTTTTCAGTATTTCGTTTGTCATTTATTTGTCATTAAAAAGATAGGAGTAAAAATAAGAGTGTGAACACTATTTTTTAGTTATCTTACTTAACTAAAAAAATTTTATTTCCCTCTGAGCATTTTTTAGTTTCAAATAACTAAAAAAATATTGCTTTTTTCATAAAAACAAAATTTTATTTTATTTTTTACAAGTACATACATCTATTTAAAAAATATTTTTTTATTAAAAATGCTAATAAATCGTAAATGTATTAACGTATTTTCAAAAAAATGAATTTTTATTGAATTTTTTTTAATATACTAATTGTATTTCTTACAATAAGTATGTATCTTTGTGCTATCATTTTATAATTATAGGTTTTATTTGGTTAGAATTATAATTTGGTTTTATTTGGTTAGGGCTGAGGTAGTGCTGTGGTTGGCGCTGCCTCTTTTTTTTCCTATAACCACAAAAAAAATCGATTTAAACTAATAGTTTAAATCGATTTTTTTTTGTTTAGAAGCCAGTTTAAACGTTTTTATAAATAAACAATCTTCTTTGTAAGATATAAAAAAAAAGCCCCCCACCACCGTCGTAGTGAGAGGCCATCCCAAAAACCGCTTTTGCCTACATTTTGGCTCAAGCCGTTTGGATTGCTCTAATATCTCATTAGAAGCCCTTTCATTTCTGAAAGGGCTTTATGAATGTAGTTTTACTATTGTAATATAATCATAGACTTAGTTGCTGTTTCAGAAGCTGTGCTTAAAGTATATTTCAATACACCTACAGCTTGTACATCGTCGATAGATACTTCGTTATAACCTTTAGCGAAGTCTTTCTCAACAACTTTCAACAAACGACCAGTTGCATCGTGAATACTTAATTTAGCATTTTCAGCTTTTGTCAAATTGAAACCGATTACTGTACGACCAACGAACGGATTCGGTTGGTTTTGGTAAAGTTCCATTTTGCTTGTTGAGTTGTTGTATTTAATAGCAACATTCAACATTTCAGCACCTTTTGTATAAGCCTCAGCAGTAGTATAACGAGAGTTGATATTCAACATTTCGCTCAATGTACCAGACTTCTTAGCTTTGAATACTACTGTGAAGAGACCTTCACCGTTGCCATTCCAGCTTGTCGTAATTGTACCCGCTTCGATAACTGCAAAGTTTTCAGTTTGTCCTTCAATGTTAAGCAAATCTAATGCCGATTTGTTATAACCCAAAGTAAACTGATAACCTAATACGTTTGCGATTTCGTCAGCTTTGAAAGTAGCACGTACTTCATCGCCAGCGTTGAATGATTGCTCATCAGCATTGAAGAAGAATGTACCTACTGCACCACGACCAACTGCTTGACCGTTAGTTTTAGCATTACCGTTTACATCACCAACTTTTACAGCTACAAATTCTGCATTTTCAGTATCATTGATACCATTGTATTGTTTAGACTCAGGGAAAGCAACTGCCAATGGATTGTTTGCTGGGAATTGGTATGACTTATCAACAAATCTCCAAGAAGTGTTTTTAGTGAAACCAGTTTGTACAGCTAAAATCATTTTACGTAACTCTACGATGTCAGCAGTTGTTACTGTACCGTTGTGATTTACGTCAGCAGCGATTAATTGATAAGCAGAAGTCAAAGGTTGTACACCTAAGATATGCTTGCTAATCAATACTAAGTCTAATGTAGAAACACCATTCAATGGCTCTTTGTCCAATTCTGGTTTTACAGTATAATTTTCAGTTTTGCTCAAACCTAAGAATTCGAGCTTACCAGCCAAATTCGTGTATTTTTGGTTTGTAACAGCACCTGTCAATTTAACCATTACGTTTTCTACTTCTTGTGACTTTTCAGTCATAATTGTAGATGCAATTTTTCCACCTGTTGGAGGAGTAACATTACAATTAGGTACATTTGGAGCACCCATATTGTTTTGTACATCTACATAAGTTTCGCAGTAATCCCAGTTGCCAGCCGCATCTTTTGCCCAAAGAGCAACAGTTTGGTAGCCAACACAAGCAAACTGAACATTTTTAGCAATCGTTTTAGGCGTTGCAACAGTTGTCATATTTACGTTAGGGTCTGCACTTGTAAGAACAGTGTATTCTGAAATGTCATGTCCTGGACCTGGAGCAGGAGTTTGTATCCAAACACCTTCCAAAGTACAGTTGTCATAAGAACCTGCGTTCAATAAGTTTGCAGCAATCATTACGTTGCCAGTTGTTGGCATCAAATCAACTGAAAGACCTTGGAAACAAACAGGAGTTGGTTTCTTAGCATCAGCGATAGTGATAGCTTTGTCGGCAGTAACTAAGTTTCCGCAATTGTCAGAAGCACGGTAACGGATGATGTAATTACCAAATTCAGCAGAAGTAAATTCTTTTGAACCAGAAGCACCACCAGTTGCGATAACTGCATTGTCAGAAACACGTACAATTTCGTAAGTGTAGTTCAATTTACCAGTACAATCTTGTGCTTCAGAAGCAGGAATAGTCAATAAAGACTTACATTCTTTGCCTACTGCAGAAGTTGCAGGAGTACCTACAGTTACCCATGTTGGAGGAGTATTGTCAATCACTTTGATAACTTGGATATATTCCATGTAACCATCTTGATCATATACTACACCTGAACACTCACCTAATTCTGTATTTACAGCACTTGCTGACATACCAGCCCATGCACTATAATCAATATTGATGAAAGTACGTGGTACTAAACTTCCACAAGAAGAAGGACTTGCTTGTTGAACTTTATTAGGGTTTAAGTTTAATGGTTGGCACCAGTTCAATACTTTCCACTTACGTAAAATCTTGAAACAAGAGTTATCCAAACCATTTACTACTAATGTATCGTCTGTAAATTCTGTACCTACCAATGGACAAGTTTTTGCAAACGGAGTGATGGTAGGGATACCAGCACCAGTAGCAGTAGCTGCCGTAGCATATACTTTATTGTTGGTACAAGTAATAGTAACATCAGCAGGGAATTCTACTTTGTAAGCAGAACGGTTAGTTGATGTGTATTGTGCTAAATCAGTTGCAGTTTTACCTGACATATCTGTAATAGTATAAGTACGTGTTACAGTACCTTTACCACAGTTGTCAATAGAACCTGCATCAGAGTAAGTTACGCAATAACCTGGACAGTTATCATAGAAATAACCCTGAGGCATTACCGTACGATCAGCTTTAATCCAAAGTTGTGCACCACCTGCAATAATTGCACCAGCGCCAGCAGAAGCTGGGTCAGATGAAACTATATCAATAGTCCATGTACCGTTAGCATCTTCTCCGTCGAAAATTGTCAATGGATCAATACCTAAGTAGCCACCATTAATTAATCTTAAATTCGCAGCTGTGATTACATTAGGCACACCTGGAATAGCTTGAAGCTGGATTGCAGTTGATGCTGATAATGTAGGCTCATCGTCAAATGTGAAACGGAATAAGTTGCTTGCAGAATTAATTGCAGTTGTGTTGTAAGGGTTGCTTGTGATTGCATCTACTGGAGTAGCAAACAAGATAGCAGATTTACCACTTGGAGAAGTGATAGTAGCTGTTAAGTTACCCAAATCAGTGTGATAAAATTTCAAACCAATATTTAAGTCTTTTACTGATTTCAAACCAGAAACACTAATTGGAATAGAAACATTACCTCCAGCTGCTATTGAAACAGCATCGTTGTTTGAGAATAAGTTTCTGTCAGACATCGTAGCATTGTACGAGCCTTCTACAGGAGCATGTGCATCTAACCAAGCTGTTGCCTGAGGAGTTGTTCCACAAATTACAGCAGTATCTTGTACTACGATTTTTGGAGCTAATTTATCCTCAACAATAACGCTTACCATACAGATATTTACGTTACCACGTACTGTTGCAGCACGAGGATAACCTACACGGTAGTAAGAGTGATTTACATTAGAGTTGTTTGTAGCGTGCTTGTAGATAGAGTTATCCCAAATACGCATAGCAACCATAATCGTGTCACCAGCATCTTCGCAACATAATTTAACTTCTGGGTGATAGAAGTTATAGTAGTTGTATTCGTAGTAATCTTCATCACTTGCTACACCATTGATATTGTAGTCACCATAGATGTCAGAGAAGTCTGGATCTACTTGGTAAGAACCTTTTGAGTTCAATGCTCTCGTTGTAAACGGAGCTGGTGGAGCAAATTGAGGTAAATAAACTGTTGTAGGTACAACATTCAACAATTCATTTGTAATTGGATCAAAAGTTAATGTGAAACCAAAATTATCAAATATAACTGTGTTAGGACCTGTAATGTATAAAGTAGGGAAACCAATTACATCTGGTTGTCCTACATTCCAGTTTGCTACGTTTTTGAATATTTTACGCTCTAAAATACCATTATTGAAGTTATCTATTACTGATAAAGCACCAACTCTTGCCAAAGCAACATAAGGGCTTAATACATTAGGATAAAGACCTGCAAATGGTGCAGCTTCTTCTGTTTGGAAGAATACGTTTGGTAATTCAAAAGAAACATTTGAATTTGCTTGTAATAAGTAATCGTCATAGTCACCATCTTGGTTTATGTCTTTACCAGTACAACCATTCAATGGTCCCATACGACGTACTTCCATCTTGGCGATACCTGTACAGTTGTCATAAGAACCACGGTCAATTTCTTTTGCAGTAATGATAGCAGAGCCATCTTCTGTCAAAGAAACTTTCATCGTAGGAGGACAAACTGCTACTGGTGCAGTAATATCCATCACTGCCAACAAGCCTGTTGCTGTTGTTGCGTTTCCGCAAGCATCAATAGCTGTATAGCGAATGATATAAGGTAACGGACGAGGTGTAGTTCCTACTACTGTAGGAGAAACAGCCAAATCAGAGAACTCATTTTCGTTAGCAGTAGGAGAACCAACTGCTACACCAATTACTGGTGCCGCAATTGTACCTGTGTTTGAGAAAATCTCAGCAATTACTTTGATTTTATTCAAAGGAGTACAATTGTCTGTAATTTTTGGATTTGCAACTTTTACAGTAGCAGTACAAGAAGTACCTGTTGTTGAAGCTACGATAGTACCTGCATTTGGTGCAATTACTGGAGCAGTTACATCTTTTACAGTTACTTGTTGTGCGCTTGTTCTCATTGCATTTGCACAAGCGTCATATACTTTCCAAGTACGCATGATAGTGTAACCCGAGCCAGCACCACAAATGTCATTCAAGCGCATATCTTGGTAATCTACCACGATACCTGAGCAAGAACCACCTGATGGTTTAGGAGCACCTGTTACTGATGGTGCAGGATTTCCAGCAGCATCAAACCATGTTGTATTTGTAGCAGGAATACCCAATGTTGCTGGCAACAATGCTATTGCCGCTGCATTAGCAGGATCTGCCTTAAAGTTATCATAAGTACAATCTAAATTTACATTCGCAGGGAATGTAATTGTAGCCAGTGTTGGTCTTCTAAAGTTGATATTTTGAACACAAGTTGCTGTGTTACCAAAATTGTCAGTTGCCTTAAATGTACGTTTGATAGTTCTTAATAAAGCATTACCACAAGGGAAATCAATTACTTGTTTTGTTTCTACTGGAACAATTACACCAGCACAGCCATCTAAAGCAGTTGCGCTTGCAGCTGGAGCTGTTGTACCAAGTTCGATAGAAAAACCGTTTGCAGGGATATTCAAAATACCATCGCCAAAAGCATCTGCTACCGAAATCGTCCAGTTACCACCTACAGGTTTACCCAATAAAGTAGCAAAACTTCCTACTGGTCTGAATGTACCACTCATACTTGCAGGAGGCCCACAAGGGAATGTATTATTCAATGGACCAACAGTAGCTGCGTCTGTAAATGATTGTACATAGTTACCTGGATTTTGGCAGTTAGCACCACCCGAAGCTTGTGTCAAAATTACGACAGTACCATCTGGGTGAGTTAAACGAATTGTTAAATCCCCAATCCAACCTGTAAGAGCACCAACTGTAGTGTAGTTCAAATTGACTTTTAAACCTTGAACAACAGATGTCGGACTTGGCGATACTACTGGTATAGTAACAACTTGATTTGTAGGGTTTGCAGGAGCTAAAGCTACTGCAGGAGCTGCATTTACAAGTGTTGTAGGAAGAACCGTTGCTGTTGCAATATCAACAGAACAATCATCAATCACAATATTCGCTGGACAAGTAATTACTGGAGCAATTTTGTCTTCCAATAATACATTTCCCCAACAAGAGTTCTTTGTATTGATAGCATCATATACCTTAACGGTCAATAATTGACCAATCCAAGGTGCTCCTATTGAAACAGGAACAGTAGGTGTGCTTTTTGTAATAAGGTTTGTACCATTATATACTTCTACGATGTAGTTATCCAAACACTGGAAAGGACCACCTTTTAAAATTTGTCCTGGAAGGATATTTGCAGAACAAGCTGCATTTACACTCAAATTAACCAAATCTTGACAAGCCAATGTTGGTGTAGCCAATAAAGAAGGTACAACTACAACGTTGAAAGAACAAACTGCTGTGTTACCAGCTGCGTCTGTTGCTGTATAACTGATATTTGTAGTACCCGCAACAAAAGTATCACCTGGCTTGAATGGAACTGCTCCGTTCAAAGGCGTACTTGAAGCGACAGGAACGATAGGTAAAGTTACCCAGTTCATAGTACCTACAAAAGCAGAATAAGAAGTAGAAGGGAAACCTGCGATTTGACCAAAATTACCGTTACCAGCATTGAATGCTGCACCACCTGCAAGATTTGTCAAAATACCATAAGTGAACTCTACGCCACCCAAAACTCTACGCTGAGGGCCAGTATAAGTAGTTCCACCTCCAACATTTACCAAACCTGCTACCTGTGGACCTCCCGCAATCTGAGCCGTAGCTTGTACGCAGATACCAATAGATTGACCTGGTTGTAAAATTAAGCTATTCGCATTTACGGGAACATTACCTAAACCAATACCAGCAGTGGTGATAGCACCAGTACCGATTTGTGTCCAAGCGGCAGCAGTTGCTTCGTTACCTACATAAGTAGTAGCCGTAGTTGTTTTCCAAATGTTATATACAGAAGCAGCACGCTTCAATACATCTACACTTGTAAGTGAAATAGGATAAAGGTTTGTATTTTTAATATCATAGAATAATACTGCCTGACCACTACCCGTACCTGTAAGCGCCGCAGCACCGCCGCCATTACTTACAATGACGATAGGAGGACTTGGTACACAGTTGTCTGTAAAAGTTGGAGGCGTCCAGTTCACTACCTTATTACACTCCGCTGGAGCTAAATTTACAGTAATATTTGCAGGACAGTTTGCCGTAACTGGAGGTTCTACATCTACAACGGTTACGTTAGTTGTACCTGTAAGTGTTACAGAAGAACATTGACCAGCTCCAGCAGGAACTGATGTCATTGTTGTAAATGTAATTGGCGTTATTCCAACTGGGAAAATACCACTTGCATTTGAGCCACCACCGTTAGCATTATTTACAATAGGCGGAGGACCTGTAATGACAGCTTGAACAATTACGTTATCGATGTCAAAACTCCAACCCCAATCCGTACCATCATTGTATGCGAATTGAATTTGGATAGAAGTAGTTCCTGCTGGTAATGCAACCGTTACAGAACCAACCGCATCAACAGTTTTAGGAAAGCCAGCGATAGATGCAAAAGCAGCACCGTTAAGGCTTATTTTTACGTCAGCTGTTTCTAATGGCGCACCAAAAGCCTCATCAAAATTGTAATCAAATTTAAACTCTGGGCTTGTTGCACCAGCAGGGATATTGATTACGTTGGTTTGAACTGCACCAACCAATACACCAGCAGGTCCGATGATGTCATCATCAATACGCATGTGATTGCCTGTAAACGCTGCATTATTTAATGCAGCTACGTTTGATTTGTTAGCTATTCCTGTAGGAAAAGTTAGTGCAGCAGCAGGGAAAGTACCTATTAAAGACCAACCCGCAGGCAATGCAGCACCAGAGAAGTTCTGGTTTAGCTGCTGTACCACATTCATACCAGCGCATGTCGTAGTAGCAATAGGAAGTACAACGTTTGCACCACAAACACCAGCGATAGAGTTCACTGTTATAGAAGCTGGTGCGCTAAGCGTACAAGTAGCTAAATTATCAGCTACTACTGTGAACGTAACTGGCGAAATATTTGAACTTACGCCATTTGGTACAGTTGGACCAGGACAAGTATTTGCACCAGGACTGAAACCAATATTAGGTGGTCCAGTGTAAGAACCCAATGCTAAGTTACAAGCTGTTTTCGCAAAAGTAAGGATACCACCGTTCCATCCGTCACCGAATGAGTCGAATTGGCGTACCTCATAAGTGCCTGGTGCTAAATTTAGCACTGTTGCACCATTCGGGAATGCTGTACCTGAAGCCTTACAGAAAGCAGTGACACCTGTTGCTGTGTTCACCACTTGCCATCCTGGTTCGGCTGCAAAAGCTCCCGCTGTCCAGTTCATCGTAACGCTTACTTGCGCTGATAGCATATTAGCTGTCAGCAACAAAAAAATCAGCGATAAACCTTTAAGAGTAGATTTTAAAATCCTCATGAGATTATAATTTGTGTAAAAATTAGAAAAAAGAATGTTGTTGTTGATTAAATTGAAAGAAGCGCAATTGCTTCTGTTTTAAATGCAATGCTTTCTTGTTTTGTAAAAGTAGCATCGGCATCTAAAGAACCCGAACCTGGTAATGCAGTAGCATTTAAGCCTGTCTCTACATCGCTCGCAGCCACGATTGCATCGTAGATAGAGTAATAGTATTCGAGCTTCGCTTTTGCTACAATGTAATCATTAGGTTGCTTCTTTTTAAGCACTTCTAATGAATTTGACAGCACCTCGCATTGTTTTTTTATGCGAATAGAGGCTTCTTGCACATCAACATAAGTTTGTGCGCCGAGGCTACTGATTCCCATAGTTACAAAAACGAACAAGGTCATGAATATGAACTTTGCTTTTTTCATAAGATAAAAATTGTGTTGGTTAATAAAAAATTATAAAATTGTTGTTGAAAAACCATTTTTAAAGTATTTAAAAATAGCTTTATTTGTTGCTAATTAATTGATTTTCATTTGTTTTTTGGATTTTGGGTAGCCTTTGCCACCGCCTTGTACTTGAATTTACACAACATAAAAAAGACCTTGATTTCGTGATGACGATACCAAAATTTACACAACATTTTAAAATGTTTACAACAGGAAATTAACAAAGGAAAGGATTTTGATTGTATTACAAAGCATCATGTAGAAATAGATGCGAGTGAGATAATTTTTGTAATACTTTTAATAATCAAAACCAAGACAGAGTTAGCTGTACGCAGAGATGCGACGACTATAATAACGACAGTATCCGTGAAGATACTGCTGAACATGGGTTACTCTGCTGAGTGTTAAACTTGTTGTGTAAATTAAGATCAAAGTCTTAGCTTAGTTTTTGTTGAGCGCAACTAAACCCGCGCTTACTTTTTTAGAATTTTGCAAAAAAGGAAATTTTCATTTTTTACTTGTGAACTAATTGTAAAGTAACTGTATGAAAAAACTTTGCCAGTTTTACATTATTGGTACAAAAGTACAGACTATATAAATGCTATACATACCCTAAAAAGGGTATTTTTTATATTATCTTTTTAAAAATGTTTTTAAAAAGAAGATAAAATATTTTTA
>JANMGN010000849.1:0-3041 GCA_031374645.1 Chitinophagales bacterium
ATATATTTTTAAATAGTGTTTGGTTTAAAAGCCCTGCTGCTCATATTCGTATAAAATAAATAAAATGGAAAATAAATTAGAATACTCTTTTGATGATGAGGTCGTTAGTAAATTTTGCTACGACATGTTTGAAAAAAAAATAGATATTTATTTTACTGGATACTCGGATACAATAAAAAATGAATGTTTTTTAGATAAAAACTGTGTTTTAACCATCGAAAATTGGTCAAGTGCAAAAAGTAAAATCGATAATCCGAATGATATCTATGACTATAAAGACTTAGATGTTTATATCGGAGTATTTAGTATGATATTACATATAGAAAAACAAGGGGAAGATTTATACTTGTCAGTAAACACTATTAATGATAAATACATCTCTTTACTTTTTATCAAACCTGTGGTATCGTTTAAAATTATCTAATGGAAATTCAGATGCGCTTGGGTGTTCCTCTTGAAACCTCGCACATGCGATGGTATTATGACCTCCGACTTTTCGCCTTGCTTGGTGTTGTCACTGAAAAACAGCACCATTGCCGTGCATGGTCTTCTGACCTTGCATACCACAAGGCACAAAGCTATTGTAAAACACCCAACCGCTGTACTAAAAACACAGCGGTTGGGATAGTTTTAAGAAAGCCATCAAAATTGCGTAGCAATGACCGACCCGTAGCCAATGAATTTATTCGTTGGTTTTAGAAAAAGTTGTATATTTGCAATAGAGAATGCCTTGTGGTTGCGAGGTGAAAACACCACGCAAGGCGGTAGAGGTATTTTCAAGGGGAAGACCAAGCAAGGCGAAAAGAGTATACTAACGTTATATCTGAAACAACTACAGAATCGAAATTTGCTTATAGAAGTATTAGTATTGAGGAATATCAAGATATATTGAAGTCAGGTATTATACAGCCAGGGCCTAATTCTTATTCTGCGAGTAAATTATTTACGGCTAATTATGCTGACGCACAGTATTTTAATAAAACATTTGATAATTCAATCATTGTAAAAGTTAAAATCCCAAGAGGAATAAATATAGAGAGAATATTGGGAGTCGATAGTCTTAAATACATCTATAATATTCCAACTGACAATTTATCTAAACTAAGAATTCTTCATTTTTTTAAATAACATGAATATGTTTTCAATTAAAGCGGATTTAAAATTCGATAGTCAAGAAAGAACAAAACCTATTTCTGGAACAAGTTATCGACCTCTCTTATATTTTGACCAAGGAAAAATAGTAAGATCGGGACTAATTGTTATGGAGGATAATGAAGTATTAGAAATGCATCAAGTCTATAATAATAGAATTATTAATATCTATTTTTATGAAGATTTAGAACAATATTTTAAAATTGGACAACATTTTTGGATGGCAGAAGGTTCATCTACAATTGGTCAGGGTATTATTGTTGAAATACTTGGTATATTATCAGTTGGCACATAATATATTTCACCTTGCTTAGTGTTCTCCTTGAAAACAGTATACCGCGAAGCCCAAAACAACACCCAAACCGCTATGCCTAAATCACATAGCGGTTTGTTTTTTGAAAAAATCCACCAAAATTGCGTAGCAATGACCGACCCGTAGCCAATGAATTTATTCGTTGGTTTTAGAAAAAAATAGTATATTTGCAATAGAGAATGCCTTGTAGTTGCGAGGTGAAAACACCACGCAAGGCGGTAGAGGTATTTTCAAGGGGAAGACCAAGCAAGGCGAAATAATTATATTGGTCAATTTTTAGACCAAACAGGTTCTATTCCTTTGGGCAATGTTAAAAGTTTTAATGTTTTGAAATGGCTCGGAATGTAATTTTAAAATTTAACTAATTTTATCCGTTTTATCATGAAAGAAAATAGAGTTTATGTCGTATTCTGTGATTTGTCTCCTGAGTTAGATAACTTGTATATAGATGTTAGCCATAGTCTATTAATTACAATTCTACGTAAATATTTCAAAAATTGGATTGGATTTTTTGAAAAACATGAAAATTATTCTTTAGGGTTTTACATTACGACAAAAAAAGGAGTGGGGCAGTTAGAAATAAAAGGCCCATCAATTTCACGTAAAATGCAAATTGTTGATTTTTCTATTTTTTTACCAGAAGAAATTAGAGGTTTAGACCACCATACTGATTTAGTATTTGAGGGAATTCTCCTCATTTTACAAAGGTTTAATGTAAGTGAAGCAGATGTTTTAGAAATAAAACAAGAGTTCAAGTTGATTTTAAATCAATAATTCGCCTTACAGGGTATTCCACCATGCAACTACGAAGCCCAACAACCCCAAACCGCTGTACCTAAAAAACATAGCGGTTTGTTTTTTGAAAAAATCCACCAAAATTGCGTAGCAATGACCGACCCGTAGCCAATGAATTTATTCGTTGGTTTTAGAAAAAAATTGTATATTTGCAATAGAGAATGCCTTGTGGTTGCGAGGTGAGAACACCACGCAAGGCGGTAGAGTTGATTTTCAATGGGAAGACCAAGCAAGGCGAATAATCCAACTCCTGGTTCTAATATCGCAGAAAGCAATCCTGATTTTGTTGGTCCTCCGAGTGGCAAATCCGTAAAATATTGGGCAGGTGGTGATGATGTTCCCTTTGGAAGTGCTTCTGGTACTGATTATTTTGATCCCGTAACAGGGTTTCAACCAGATAAGGGATTAGCTACGGGTAGAGCTGAAATAAAGCAGTGGTTGCAAAGCGTTGAAAATTTAGACAGAGGACAGCTTATCAATGATATTGAAAGTGTCGGGTTTAAAAAAGCATATGAAGGTAATAATATGATGCATTTTAAACGTGGAGGTATAACAATCCGTATTGACCCACCTCATCCACCAGGTACTCTATACAATCATATGCACTTAAACTATGGTAAAGGTAATACAAATACTTATGATATATTTTTAAATAGTGTTTGGTTTAAAAGCCCTGCTGCTCATATTCGTATAAAATAAATAAAATGGAAAATAAATTAGAATACTCTTTTGATGATGAGGTCGTTAGTAAATTTTGCTACGACATGTTTGAAAAAAAAAT
>JANMGN010000679.1:0-1688 GCA_031374645.1 Chitinophagales bacterium
GCTTGGTCTAAAGTGCTTGCCCAAATATTGTATTTGTTGGTCAAACCCGCAAGAAGATTACCTGTGCCAGCGGCACAGTCCCAGATATAATATTCTTCTTGCCAATTTTCACCCAACAAGTCAGACAAATATTTTTGTGAAAGTTCTACCCATTGTCGAGGAGTAAAAAATGCTCCTTTGCGTTCTCTGATGTCTTGAGGAACAAGTAAATCCCTACGTTCAATTATGTAGTTCTGAAATTCTTTTATTGGCGGACGTTTGTAGCGTTTCCAAAATTGCAAATAGGTTTCTTTGTTTCGTATGTTGATTGTCGCATCAAACATTTGCTTGATGTTTTCTTTCTCAATTTTATAGCCTTGATTTTGAAAAATTACAAATAGATTATCTCTGATTGAAGAGTCATCTTCAATTTTATTGGTGTCTTTATCATCTACAAACAAGTCAGCTAAATAAAAGTCGCTGTTTAAAATACTTGCTTTTTTTAGGTCGTCCCAGTTTACATCAATTACTGGTTTTACGATGTCAAGCCAACGCAAGTAAATTGGGATGAAATTATTTTTATCAATTTTTATTTTACTAGCTTCTGTCGCTTTTGCAATGTTGTTTGCTATGAATGTTTTTAGGTCTTTTTCGTCTGCTTGGTAATCGTAGATGTAAGTATTTTGTTTTAGTGTTGCTTCAATTCTGTCCTTGATGAGTTTAAATTCTTTTGTCTCGTGGTTACTTGGTGTTACGTTCCAATTGAAGTCGTTGATATAAAAAATGTCTTGAATGCTGATATATGGAACAAACGCAATTTTTTTGAAGTCAAAAGCTCCAAGAAATGCAGGAGGCAAAGTTTTGTCAAAAGTTCTGGCTTTTCCGATTGTAAGAACCAAGTGAACAAACATTGTCGGAACGTCAAAATTGCCAGTTTTAGCTTCTGCCCAAAGTAATGGTGTCCGTCCGAAAATGCTGTCTTGTTTTGGGAAAACTGTAAAATCTACGTTACCCAAAATCTCTGTCGTGTCGAATGATTTAAACCAGTCCGCACCGACTTTATTTTTAAGTTCTTCTTCTCTGATATTTTTATATTTCATTCGTCTATGTCGGTCTGTTACGGTGTCGTTTTACAATTGGTGCTAACGTTTTGTGGCTTTGCGTTCGTTGGGGATTTCCAGCACTAAAGCCGATAGATAGTACAAATTTTAAATTTAGCACAAATGATTATAGATAGCACAAAAGCCCCAATGACGCAAAACCACTGTTATACGCAGCCTTTTATCGAGCTGTTTAATGAGGATTGCTTACAAACACTTTCAAGATTTGAAGATAATAGTATTGATTGTGTAATTACTGACCCACCATATTCAGGGCTTACAAGTAAATCAAAGGGAACAGGAAGATTTGCAAATGACGATAACCATATTGAATTTGACGATATGAGTGAAAGAGCCTTTTTGCTTTTTGTAAAACCAATATTTAGGGAACTTTATAGGACAATGAAATTAGGTTCTCATTTGTATTGTTTTACAGATTGGAAGCAATTACGAAATATGGCAGATTGTTTAGAATTAGCAAGTTTTAAAATAGTGAATATAGTTTGTTGGAACAAAGGACATTTTGGAACTGGTGCAGGATATAGAAGCCAAGCCGAATATATTTTAGTGTTTAGTAAAGGATTACCGAATACATTTAATTTAAAGAAT
>JANMGN010000711.1:0-3071 GCA_031374645.1 Chitinophagales bacterium
CGTTTTTCCGTTAGCGATTTGTGCAGCTTTTTTAATGATTTTTTTTCTTCTTCTGATAAAGTTACCATATTCATTTTTGAAGCAAAGTTAAAAATTATTGCTTAATATAATCCGAAAACCAATTTCACTTCAGTATAAATGGAATTAGATTTCAACAAATTGACAGAAAACAAAGCTGCTGCTAACAAGGGTTTTGCGTCAGGCGGGCTGAAGTGCAAAATTCAACGGTAGTTTTTCAATTAAACATTAGTAATAATATCAGCTTTTGTGCTTCGATTTCCCGCCAGAACTCAAAGCCCCGAAACGTTAGCGGTAAGGCTATAAGACAACCCTACAACACATGGACTACATTATAAAAGATGAAAAACTTGAATTAATATACCAACACGGAAAAGGTGCTTGGACATATCATTTGCGTATTCCAAATTCAAAAAATATTGAAGGAAAATGGGGAGATATTGTAGTTTCAGGTTTCATTGACAACTTTGAAATTAGTAGAAGACAACTTGCACCAATAAAAGGCGAAGACAAGATGCTTTCTATAAATGCTGAAATACGAAAAGCAATCAATAAAAAAGGTGGCGACATTGTTACTGTTACACTTTATCTATTGTCAGACAAACAAAAAATTACCAAACAGCAAATTTTAGATACCTTCAAAGACTCAGAAGTTCTAAAAGCCTTTGAAAAACTGAATGAAATGGAACAGAACGAAATTTTCGACAGCATAATTTCTCAAACAAACGAAGAGAAGCAGATTAAGATAATCGTAAAACACATTGATAAATTAAGTAAGCAGAATGATTAAGCAAACATCTTTAAATTTTTTAACCGAACTCAAAAATAATAACTCAAAAGAGTGGTTTGAGCAAAACCAAATGTTGTATCAAACTTACAAAGACGACATTATTGAATTTACAGAAAAATTATTATCAGAGCTATTAAAAATTGACCCAGCAATATCAAATGCCAATTTAATTCCTAAAAAATGTTTGACAAGGGTAAACAGAGACTTGCGATTTTCAAAGGACAAGACACCTTATAAAAATTATGTTTTAATCGTTTTTAATAAAAATGCTCCACAACCAAACACAGCGGGATATTTTCTACACATTGAGCCAAGCAATTGTATGGTTGGCGGTGGCGTTTGGCAGACAAGTCCTGAATATTTAAAGAAAATTCGGCAAGAAATAAGTTATTCCTTTGATGAAATTAACGGTATAATTTCAAGCAAACAATTTCAAAAAATATTTCCAAGCGGTATTCAGGGACAGAGTAAATTAAAAAAAATTACTGACACTTCTGAAAAAAGAGAAGAAGTTATTGAACTACTTAAAATGAAAGGTTTTTGCACCAAGGAAATAATTAGCGACAAAGTATTGACAAGCAAAGACGCAATAAAAACCATTATGAACTATTTCGAAACGACAAAACCATTGATTGACTACATTAATAAAGCAATAGAATTTGAAGCGTAAAAGCATATCCGCTAATACGGGTTTTGCAAAATTGGGGCAGAAGTGCTACATTGAGCATTGGGAATTCTAATCAACATTTGTGCTAAAATGAACATTTGTGCTTCGAATTCCCCACTTCGGCAAGCCAAAAAACGTTAGTGGTAAGCCTAATCGAACAAAACTGAAAAGGACAAATGACAGAGAATTTAAAAATTATTAAGGCGACTGAACTAAATGAACAAGCAAAACAGCAAGTGCTTGAATTATGGAATAACGAATACCCTGAAAAACTTTCATACAATAGTTTGATTGAATTTGACCATTATCTTCAAAATTTAAATAACCTTAACAATTATTTATTGACAGGTAACATAGACATAATTTTAGGTTGGGCTTTGACTTTTGACAGAAATAATGAAAAATGGTTTGCAATTATTTTATCTGAAAAAGTACAGGGAAAAGGTTTAGGACGAAAAATGCTTGATGAGCTAAAACAAGTAGAGCCAATTTTGAATGGTTGGGTAGTTGACCATAACAATGACAAGAAGAAAAACGGACTAACATACGTTTCACCATTGAAATTTTATGAGAAATGTGGATTTGAAATTCAGACTGATAATAGGCTTGAACTTGATAAAATTTCAGCAGTAAAAATAAAATGGACGAACGGAAAACAATAAAGCCAGTCACTAACATCGGTTTGGTAATATGGCGGCTGAAGTGCTTCTATGAAACATTTGTGCAAAGTTCAACATCTCTAATTCTATTGAACATTTGTGCTAAAAATCCACCACATCGCCAAGCCGAGAACCGCTCGTCGTTGCCTGCAAGGCTACGACAAGACAGAACCTCATCAAATTTTGACACATTTATTAACTTCAAATATTGACAGATGAAATTAACATTCAACAATTGCATTTTATTAACAGCAACGATCCTTTTAGGAAGTTGTAACACAAAAACAGAACCTAAATCACTTACTTCTTCGACAGAATTAAATGAAAAGTTCAAGTCTATTGCACGACAAGAAAACTTAGACTTTTACAAAAAAGACCTTCAAGCATGGAGTAACCATTTTTTACACTCTAATTCTGTCTATTGGATTTGCGTAGAAGACGATGTTACATTGAGAGCGACAGGTTGGGATGACTTAAACCAATTTGTAAGTCAATGGATGAAAGAAAATCCAACACCAGACTCTGACACTTTATTAAAACAAGACACTATTGACGATTTTCAAGTTGAATTATCAAATGGACTTGCATTTGTACGGTATAAGAAAAACCATATGATGCCTGACGGAAAAGTAAAGGTACTTCTTGAAAGTAGGATATTTAAACTTGTAGAAAACGATTGGAAAATTTTGGGTATGACCTCTGCACCAGGATATACAACACCAAAAAGTACATCAAATGTCTTTATTCATAATGACGTACAAAAATAGAAATCTAAGCACAACTAAATTCGACAAAAAGCCCAGCAGGCAACATGGGTTTGTGGCAATTGGGGCTTACCGAAGTTATTGAACATTAGGAATTTTATTGTATATTTGTTTCGGCGGACGAAGCCCGAAAGGGCGAAATATATCAGCGTAGGGCAACGCTTACGAAAAAA
>JANMGN010000743.1:0-6796 GCA_031374645.1 Chitinophagales bacterium
TGCGCTACATTGTACCTGATAAATCGTATCTATTTTAGGTTGTTCAAAAAATTTCAAAGTCAATACTACCAAGCTATCACAATTATTTACATTTTTAAAAATTTCTGTGTAAACACCTGATTTTGAGTAAGTTGTATTTCCTAATTTTATACTTTCTCCAAAACAAAGCGTTTTTGACAAGTTATTTTTAAGTTCTAAAACAGTCAAATTTGTTGTCACTATACTATCACAGCCGTTTTTTGCTTGAAAAATATCTTGAAAAACGCCCGAAATATTATAAGTGCTATTTCCAACTTTTACGCTGTTTCCTTTACAAATTACTGCATTTTGTGCTATTTTTTTTATGGGTAAAAACTTCAAAGAAACATAAGCTATACTATCAAAAGTTGGAAACGAAAACGTTTCTACCAAAGGTGGCGGCGGCGTATTTTCGCAAATTGTCAGCGTTTTTTTGCCATAACGAATAGGCTTTGCAATCGTATGAAAAACCGTATTAGTCGTCTGTGTCGCTTGCGCTCCAAGTTTTACGTTTGATTTATTTTTTATAATCGTAGAAAAAGGATAATTGAATTTTTGAGCAATTTTATAAGATACATAACCTTGCGAAGCGAGCTGATTTTTAGCCGAATCGGGCAATGCTACATTGTTAAAAGTAATCTGTAAAATCCCTTTTTTAGAAAGTTCCCAATTGTAAGCGTGGCTACTTGCGCCCATCGTCAGGGTCGCAGGATTTAGCGCAGCATCAAGCGTATCCAAGATAATTACACTTTTCGCCGTATCTTTCATGGTATTTTGAAAGCGAATTGTGTATTCTAATCCTTCGTTTTGCTCAATAAAATGCGCCATCCCACGACCAGTCGGAAGCGTTGTTTTTTCCATTGCTTTTATACTGCCTACATTTTGTCCACAAACGCTGTGTGTAAAAGGATTACCGTTAAATTGTGTATATTGCAACAATAAACCCTTGGTATCCAATACATTACAACTTTGTAAACTTTTACCAATTACTTCTCCGTTGGGCAAAATTACCTGAGTTGTATAGACGTATCCTGTCTGAAAAGGTGGTTTTATGGTATCTGTAATATTATTTTTCAAAGTATCTTTTGTAACTTTCAGAACAATATCATCTTCTACAATTTTCACAGTAGCAACCAAATTATTTCCTTGATTAAGGAGTTTTTTTAAGTAAAAATTCGGTTTTGAATTGTTACAATCTGCTTGTATTTGCGCCAAATACTTGGGCGAAGGCGTACACAAAACATCAGGAAAAATATGCGCTTCTACACAATGCGACAAACCTGTCGAAATATTATTTTGTAATTTTGTCGTGATAGAAAAAGTTTTTTCTTCGCCCAATGCCACTGTTCCTAACTGAAAACGATACTTATTTGCAGCAATATTTTGAGCTGGAATACCCGAAGTGTTAAGCATCAAAAATGGGTCGAGTGTGACATCAATGTAAGCATTTTGCGCATCGGCTGTCCCTTTATTTTTGTAAGAAATGAAATAATTGCTTAATTTGCCCTTGACTAAAGTTGGAGCAACAATATTTACTTCCAAAAATGGGCAATTTATAACTTTTTGTACACCCAAATTTTCAGTAGTATTCGCCAGCGAAGTCAGTATTTTAGTCGTTTGACAAGGCAACCAATAATGATTTTCGGCTATCGCTTGCAAAATATACGTTCCCGTACCAGAAACTGGGATTTGATAATTTCCCAAAACATCGCTATTGGTAAAAATAGTATCGCTATCAGGGCGAATTGCTCTAATTTTCCAATTTTTCAGTATTTTTTCGCCATTGTCAAAAGTGCAATTCATGAGCGTATCGGCAAAAACTTTTCCCGAAATAAATTGCGCTTCCACTTTCATAAGCGAAAAGGCAAAAAATAAAAATAAGTATATTTTTTTGTGCATGTTACTTTGTTTTGTATTGCAAAGATGATTTTATTTATTTATTCAAGCAAAAATAAATTTTAGTGTTTACCAAAAAAAATAATGAATAAAAATTTAATAACTATTTGATTACTAACTAATTAATATTTATTTTTACCAAAAAAAAGTGGATAAAAAATATTTAATAAAAACAATAGAAAATACAGACTTGCTTCTTGTGTTTGCCTCTCTTTGCGATGAAGAATTGCGAGATTTAGATCGTTTTGTCCGTTCGCCTTACTTCAATCAGCGTGAAGATGTTATTTTATTATTCGATTATTTGAGAGAACACGCTGCGAAAAAAAATAAGCAGAAATATCTGATGAAAACTACGGTATTTGAAACGCTCTATGACAAATCGCCCTTCGAAGAAAAAAAACTACATTATGTTTTGTCTTTTTTATTAAAAATAATTTATAATTATTTCTCTATCAGCAAGTTAGAGCAAAATAAAATCGAAAAACAAGAACTACTTTGTAAAACTTTACGACAAAAACATTTAGAAAACCTTTTTCACAAAGAACTAAAAAAAGCGCACGAAACTATCGAAAATCAGCCACTTCGCAATGCAAAATACCACGAAAAAAAAGCTAATCTACACTACGAATTTTATGAAAACGAGTCTTATCAACGCCGTGAAAAAGATTTACAACTACAAGAATGGAGCAATGAAATTACCTATTCAAGCATCATAAATATTCTACGACAAGCTTGGCTGATGCTTTCTCATAAAAAAGTAATAAAAAGGGAATACGATTTTTTACTTTTAGAACAAGTTTTGATTTATGTTGAAAACAACAATTTTGAACAATTTCCAGAAATAAAAGTCTATTATCACTTGTATAAAATGCTGAATAGCAAAGGAGAACACCACGATTATAGAGAAGTACACACGAATTTGGTAAATAATTGGCAATATTTTTTGCCAAATGAGCTAAGAAATATTACATTGAGTATCATCAATTACTGCTCACAAGCGATGCGTGATGATATTGCTTTTAGACAAGAAGGCTTAAATATTTATAAATTTGCATTATCTCGGGAAGTTCTTTTAGAAAATAGTATTCTACCCGCTTATACTTATCGAAATATTGTTACGTTGGCAGTAGGCGTGAAAGATTTTGAATGGGTTTTTGATTTTATTCACACTTTCAAAAATAAATTATCAGCAGAAAAACAAGAAATTTTTTTTACCTATTGTTTGTCTAATTATTATTTTCGTACACACGATTATAAAAAAGCACAACGCTTATTAAGTCAAGTAGATTTGAAAGACACCCTTTTAAACTTCGACTCCAAACGGATTCTTCTGATGATATACTATGAAAACGAAGAATTTGATGCACTCGACGCACTTTTAACCAGTTTTAAGTCGCTTGTACAACAGCACACAGAAGTAAGTGATTTGCACAAAAATCTGACTATCAATATGATAAATATGATAAAAAAAATGTTGAATAACGATTTGACCAGTAAAAAAATCCGTAAGGATTTACTCGAAGAAGTAGAAAACACAACAATTATTGCTGAACGAGAATGGTTTATTCAGCAGCTAAAAAAGTAAAAAATAAATACTATCTTTGCGCTACAATTAGTATTTTTTCATTACCTGATTTTCAATATTAAAATAAGATGAAATTCTCGTCAAGACTGATAGAAGAAGCCGTAGAAGCCTTTGCAACATTGCCTGGTATTGGTAAAAAAAGCGCACTACGTATGGTGCTTCATTTACTCAATCAAAATAAAGAATATACCGAACATTTTGGCGCCGCTTTGACCAAAATGCGTGACAATATAAAATTTTGTGCCGTTTGTAACAATGTTTCAGACGCACAAGTTTGTGATATTTGCAACGATGCTTATCGTGACAAATCCGTTATTTGTGTTGTTGAAAGTATCCGTGACGTGATGGCTATAGAAGATACAGGACAATATCGTGGACAATACCACGTTTTGGGAGGTGTAATTTCACCGATAGAAGGTATTGGTCCACAAGAACTCAATATCGAAAATTTGGTGTATCGTACTGAAAATGAGGAAGTTAAAGAAATTGTAATGGCAATTAGTCCGACTATAGAAGGCGAAACAACCATTTATTATATTTCTAAAAGGCTCACTGGAAAATCTGTAAAAGTAAGTACAATTGCACGTGGCGTTTCTTTTGGAGGCGAACTCGAATATACAGACGAAGTGACTTTGGGTCGCTCAATAATTTCCCGTATTCCATATCAAATCAATGACTAACAAGTGTATTTAACCCTAAATTTTTTTAGTAATGAAAAAAATTACATACATAATACTATTATTAATACCTGCATTTTATGCAAAAGCGCAAGTAGTCGTAACATCTTCTAATTTGCCTATCATAAAGATAAATACAAACGGCAAAACCATTGGTTTAATAGATAAAATTGCGGCTGATATAAGCATTTTTGATAGTGGAAAGTCGGAAAATAAGGTAACTGACGTACCGACTTATCAAGGAAAAATAGGTATTGAGCTCAGAGGAAGCAGTTCCTTAGAAATCTCTCCACGCAAACCATATTCCGTAGAAACACGTGAAAATGATGCTATTACAAATAAAAATATCAATTTTTTGGGCATGAAAAAAGACAATGACTGGGCTTTTATTGCGCCTTACAGCGATAAATCGCTCGTCAGAGATGCTTTTATATACAGTTTAGCCAGAAAAATAATGCCTTGGGCTCCCGATTTTCGTTTTGCAGAAGTAATCGTAAATGATAAGTACGAAGGTATTTATATGATAACAGAAAAAATAAAACAAGGAAAAAATAGGGTTAATATTGACAAAATGGAAATCGCAGACATACAAGGCGATGAACTTACAGGCGGTTATATTTTTTCTTTTGACAAACTAAAAAGTGAAGATAAATTTTTCTACTCAAAATATAAACTCACACCAACGTTACAAAGACTACCCGAGTATATTATAAATGCACCAAAAGCAGATAATATCAAAACGGAGCAGTTGAATTACATCAAAAAATGGATGAATGATTTTGAAACAGTAATGAACTCTTCAAAATTCAATGACCCCAAAACAGGCTATCCGAAATATATTCATGAGCCATCTTTTGTGGATTATATTTTGCTCAATGAATTATCAAAAAATATAGACGCATATCGCATCAGCACTTATTTTCATAAAGATAAAAATAGCAAAGATTCTCTTTTGCATGCTGGTCCAGTTTGGGATTACAATATTGCTTTGGGAAATGTAAATTATTGCAATGCAGACAGTCATATTGGTTGGGCGATGGATTTTAACAAACAATGCTCTGATGATTATTGGACAATACATTTTTGGTGGATAAAACTTTTTGAAGACAAACATTTTAAGTCTTTGATGAAAGCTCGTTGGCAAGAATTGCGTAAAAATGAATGGAAAAATGCTACGTTTTATGCCAAAATAGATTCCTTACAAGCCTCTATTGGCGACGCTCAAAAACACCATTTTGCGAGATACGATATTTTAGGAAAAACAGTTTGGCCCAATCCACAAATCAATTATACCTATACAGGGGAAATCAATTATCTAAAAAATTGGCTAACACAACGTACCAATTGGTTAGATGGTGCTTTTGCTAAATTTTCAGACACAATAGAAATCGAAAACAATCAACACGCATTTTTATATCCAAACCCAAGCCACGATAAAATTACTTTTGATGTAAAGCCAAAAGTAGTCAATTCCAACTTCGATATAAAAATATATGATTTACAAGGCAAATTGCTGATAAATACAAACTATCGAATAGATTCTGTAGCTGCAGAACGAATTACAGTAGATATTTCAAATTTTGCCAAAGGAGTGTATTTTTACAATATTTCAGAAAATAAAAGTTTACTCACGACAGGTAAATTCATTAAAAATTAAGTTTTTTATTTATGTTAGACTATAAAAATTCAAAATTAATAGTGGATACAAGCAACGCTGACGCTGGAAAAGTATTATGGCAAAGCCCTTCAAACCTTGCAATCGTAAAATATTGGGGCAAGCATGGTGTACAATTACCACGCAATCCGTCGCTAAGTTTTACCTTGGCAAATTGCTTTACACAGACCCTTTTAGAATACGAACCAAAAGATTACCCAAGCAATGAGGTAGAACTTGATATGTTTTTTCACGGAGAAAAAAACGAAAAATTCCAAGCGAAAACACTTGCTTTTTTGAATAGTTTAGTGGATATTTTTCCATTTTTACGTCAATTCAAACTAAAAATAAATACAGGAAATTCTTTTCCGCACTCCTCAGGGATAGCATCTTCGGCTTCTGGAATGAGCGCACTTGCTTTGTGTTTATGTACAATGGAAGACAGATTTTTTGGAACACTAAGCGAAAACAACGATTTTGACCAAAAAGCATCTTACATTGCACGCTTAGGCTCAGGAAGTGCTTGCCGTTCAATATTTCCTTATATGTCAGCTTGGGGAAAAACGAGTGCCATAGCTGGCTCATCTGATGAGTATGGCGTTGCTTATGAAAACGAAATACACGACGTTTTTAAAGGTTACCACAATGCAATTTTAATAGCAAGTAGCGAAGAAAAAAGTGTAAGTAGCCGTGCAGGACACGCCCTAATGGAAGATAATATTTATGCAGCTTCTCGCTACCAACAAGCCAATCAGCGTATGAATAGTTTGGTCGATATTTTAAAAGCTGGCGATACAGATGCTTTTGGGCAACTGGCTGAAAATGAAGCTATGTCACTTCATGCTTTGATGATGGCTTCTACACCTTCTTATACTTTGATACGCCCAAATACGCTTTCAATGATAGAGGAAATTCGCAGATACCGTGAAGAAACAAAACATCCTGTTTATTTTAGTCTTGATGCAG
>JANMGN010000774.1:0-1790 GCA_031374645.1 Chitinophagales bacterium
ATTTTTCGCCTTGCTTGGTGTTTTTACCTCGCAATCATAAGGCGTTTTCTAATTGCAGATATACACTTTTTTTCAAAAAGCAAACCATTATTTTTTCTTACTTTTCACTTAAAAACCTATCTTTGCTTTTTGTTCCAAAACTATATGATGCTAAAAAATGCTTTTTTTATACTTATTTTAATTTTTTTTAAAAATATGCTTATCGCTCAAAATAATATCAATATGAATGAAGGTTGGCGCATGAAAGCGGCTTTTCCTGACGAAAAAAAAGGACTAAAAGAGGAGTGGCTCGATGCGAAAGTGCCTGCGCTGGCTCACTCCGTTTTGATGGAAAATAAAGTATTACCCGACCTTTTTTACCGTGACAACGAAAGCAAATATCAGTGGCTCGAAGATGAAGATTGGGTGTTTGAAAAAATATTTGATGCTGACGAAAATATTTTAAAAAATGAACATATAGAATTAATTTTCAAAGGTTTAGATACCAATGCTGATGTTTTTTTCAACGGACATTTGATTTTAAAAGCAAACAACGCCTTTCGCTCTTGGACTATAAATGCCAAAGAATTTTTAAAAGCAAAAAATAACCTAATTCGTATTTATTTTTATTCGGCGGTGCGCAATGATCGTTACAAACAGTTGATGCACGGCTATAATTTGCCTGGAATTCCTACCAATGAGCGTGTTTTTTCTCGAAAAGCACAATTCAATTATGGTTGGGATTGGGGACCTCGTTTTGTAAGTGCTGGGCTTTGGCGAGGTGTAGAACTGAAGGTTTGGAACGATATTGCACTTCGATACTTGAATGTAAAACAGCTTTCTTTAAATGACAACGAAGCCGTTTTAAAAGCAGATTTTGAATTTGAAAATAATAGCACAGGAGAAAAAGAAATCTCATTACGCATTGATAATCAGATTTTTACAAAAAAAATAAATTGCGAAACGATAGGAAAACAACTTTTTTCGATAGAAAATATTGTTCTTAAAAATCCTCGTCGTTGGTGGTCTGTTGGTTTGGGAGAAGCATATTTGTATGAGGCTGTTGGTGAAATAAAAAGTGGTACAGAAAGTGATGTTATTTCACAAAAAATTGGATTGCGCACTTTAGATTTGGTACGAGAAAAAGACAAAGCTGGTGAAACTTTTTTCTTTCGTCTGAATGGCGTTCCTATATTTGCAAAAGGTGCAAATTATATCCCGATGAGCGTTTTTCAAGACAAAATAAAGCAAGAAAATTATGAAAAACTAACCTCAGATGTCGTAGCTGCAAATATGAATATGATACGTGTTTGGGGCGGAGGAATTTACGAAAATGACGAATTTTATGAGCTTTGCGACCAAAAAGGCATCATGGTTTGGCAAGATTTCATGTACGCTTGCGCTATGTACCCTGGCGATGCAGCCTTTTTTGAAAATGCTAAACAAGAAGCGATAGAAAACGTAAAACGTTTGCGACATCACCCGAGTATTGCGCTTTGGTGCGGCAACAATGAAATCAACGAAGCGTGGCACAATTGGGGCTGGCAAATCCCTTTTGCGCTACAACCAAAGCGAAGAGATGCTATTTGGCAGAGTTATAAAACGCTGTTTATGAGCATTTTACCTTCTGTTGTGAGCGAAAATGCCAACGATACAAAATATTGGGAAAGCTCGCCAAGTTACAGTCGTTTTAAAGAAAAAAATTAGTAGGAAGGCGATAGTCAATATTGTGGGGGTTTGGACCATGAATAACATATTTAAAAAAACAAAAAAAGTAATTCTAGGTGTTTTCGTGTTGATTGTTTTAACTC
>JANMGN010000790.1:0-1766 GCA_031374645.1 Chitinophagales bacterium
CCTTGTTAAAAGAGCTCCTGTATTTTTCATTAATGCTCCTTTTCCATCATATAATCCTCCCGTTTTGTTTTTGATTATATCTTTCGTAATGCCTAATCCAAAAGTTACACCTGCTTTTTGGATAGAAATACCACCATTCCAAGTAGTTTTATAGCCATCTTTTTCGCCTGTTATATCAATATTTGCATCAAGCACATTTTTAAAAATATCTCTACCCAATCCTTTTCCTGGTAGGAAATTACTGGCAATATCGAATTTATCTACTTTACTAAAATCTCCATTCTCTAAGACACCTGCTTGTACCGCATCTCCTACTGCACCAGAAACGGAACTTATAGCATATTGTTTAAAAGATTGCTGGCCTACTCCTATTGCGCCACCACCGCCCATAATTACCGCAGGCACACCAAGAGTAAGCGCTGTTATATAATTATTCAGTTTTGCTACACTTTGGTTACGAGCATCGTAGTCTGCTTTTTCGCTTTTAATCAAGTTCCATTTTGGGTCGCCAGGGTTCCACGAGTAAGTAGTTGTAAAACCATCTTTATCCCTTTCGGAGAGATGCCAAGTATCAGAACCTGGTACAGTTGATGCTATTGCCCCTGACGGATAAGTATAATCGTATCGAATGGCTTTCTCTTTATTTGGATATGCAATAGTTTGAGGTATAGCGGTTGGCTTGGTTTTTATTTATCAAAGTATTTATTTACCCATTTTAGACTGTCTGGTTGGACTAAGTTAAAGTCTCTATACTGATTTTGATATAATAATGGTTCAATATGCTTAAAGTTAGTTTTATCGTATAGCACAGGAAAAATAATGCCTATTAAAGTATCAGATTTTTTAGACATTTTATTTGGGAAGGAAAACCTCTCTTTGTAAATAACGCCGTTAATTGTACAATCAAAATATATAAAATTAGTTCCTTTATAAGAAGCTTTATAATCTACGAAGCTAATTTTACCTGTTGTAAATTCTTTATTTTCAAAAATCCTGCTTTTATATATTTTACCTAAATATAAAATAACCAGAACTATACAAAATACTACCGACCAAACTATTTGTGTTCTATTCATAATTTTTATTATTTAGGTTTGTCTATTATTTTATCCACTTCCTGAGTTGTAATACCAGAATCTGTGTTACCCAAAGCATTTGTAGAAAATGAGCCTAAAAAATTTTTAGGACCATCTATTTTATATGGAGTAAAGGCTTTCCCACTTATAAAGTTAAAAGAACCTCCAATAACTGTTTCTTTTACAGTATTAGTTGCTGATTTATCGCCAGCGACTGAACCTCTAAGTATTAATAATGGTTTTTGTTTCTTTATAGCCTCCTTAACATCACCTAAATTAACTTGAGCAGCAGAACCAATAAAAGCACTACCAAATGGATTAGGCATAAAAGTTTGGCTTGCTGTACTTGTAATATTCCATTTATTAATATCTCCTTTATTTTGAGCCATTTGAATGCTAAAATCTGCTGTACCGCTTCCTGCACCCGCCCAAGTAAGACCTTCAACTGCAAAAAATCCTGTTCCTACTGTCATAATCGCTGCAGGCACACCAACAGTAAACGCTGTTATATAATTATTCAGTTTTGCTACACTTTGATTTCGAGCATCGTAATCTGCTCTTTCGCTATTAATTAGTGACCAGTTTTTTTCGCCAGGGTTCCACGAGTAAGTAGTTGTAAAACCATCTTTATCCCTTTCAGAGAGATGCCAATTATCAGAACCTGGTATATTTGATGCTATTGCCCCTGAT
>JANMGN010000830.1:0-3710 GCA_031374645.1 Chitinophagales bacterium
TCTTTGACAATATTACACCAAATGAAAAACTTACTATTTTTAGCACTATTTTTATTTTCCTGTTCTTCTAAACATATTATGATAGAAAAAAACCACAGCGTATTTGACTGGCAAGGACACCGAGGTTGTCGAGGTCTGATGCCAGAAAACTCTTTGCCTGCTTTTTTGCATGCGCTTACTTTTGAAGAAATCGTCACACTCGAAATGGACGTTTGTGTTAGTAAAGACGGAAAAGTTTTTGTTTCTCACGAACCTTGGATGAATCACGAAATCGCTACGAAACCCAATGGGGAACTCGTCAGCGAAGCCGAAAGTATGACAATTAATCTTTTTCAGATGAATTATGCGGATATTCGGGCTTATGATTGCGGAACACGTGTGCATCCGAGATTTCCAAAACAACAAAAGATAAAAACATTTAAACCTTTGCTCTCGGAAGTAGTAGATGCCGTAAAAATGTACTGCAAAGCATATAATCGAGAAATGCCAATGTTTAATATTGAGCTAAAAAGCGACCTTCGTGGCGATGATATTTATCAACCGAAACCAGCCGCTTTTGCTGAAATTGTTTTGAAAGAAATCAAAAAATGTGGTATTTATAAAGATTGTGTGTTGCAATCTTTTGATGTAAGATGTTTGCAAGAGCTGCACGAAAAAGACCACAAAGTATTTCTTGCCCTATTGGTAGAAAATCAAGATGGTTTGGAAAAAAACTTAGAATACCTTGGGTTTCTGCCAGATATATATAGTTGTTATTATAAATTATTGACAAAAGAAGTCGTAGATGCTTGTCATGAAAAAAGTATGCAAGTCATTCCTTGGACTGTAAACACGGCAGAAGATATAGCAGCAATGCGTCGAATTGGTGTAGACGGAATTATTACAGATTATCCAGATTTGATAAAATAAAAAAAGGCACAATACTTTGTATTGTGCCTTTTTTTATTTTGCCTCGGGATTATCAGTTAAGGGATTATGTAATAAATAAGTTATCGATACTTTAAAAGTGTCGGTAACGTCAATTTCTAACTACAACAAAATACCAGCAAAACTCGCAGACAAATAAGAAGCCAAAGTTCCAGCAATCAAAGCACGGAAAGCTAACTTTGCAATATCCGCACGACGAGAAGGCTCTAATGCACTGATACCACCAATTTGAATGCCTACCGAGCCAAAATTAGCAAAACCGCAAAGGGCAAAGCTCACAATCGCTACTGTTTTAGGAGAAAGTGTTGCAATTTTTGGAGCTAACTCAAGATATGCCACAAACTCGTTTGCCACTAATTTTTTTCCCATTAGTGCGCCTGCTTGCATCATTTCGCTTTGAGGGACGCCCATTGCCCAAGCAAATCCCGAAAACCAAAATCCAAGAATACTATTCAAATCCAGGGTTCTCAAATTCCAGCCAATCATCTCAGGCGTAAGTCCCCAATGTACCAATTGACTACCAAATTTACCTAAAAGAAAATTTATCAAGGCAATTAGAGCTAAAAAACCGATTAACATTGCCATTACGTTTAAGCCGATTTTCAAACCGTCAGAACAACCCGAAGATATAGCGTCCACCAAATTAGAAAATTGTTTATCTACTTTTAGCTTCACGTCGCCTGTCGTTTGGCTCACTTCTGTTTCTGGATTCATGATTTTTGAAATAACCAAAGCACCTGGCGCAGCCATAATACTTGCAGCTATCAAATAGTGTGCAGGAACTCCCATACCTATATATGCAGCCATTACACCACCCGAAATACACGCAAAACTACCTGTCATAGAAGCCATTAGCTCACTTGTTGTCATCGTTTTGAGGTAAGGTTTTATCATAATTTGGGCTTCTACTTGCCCTACAAAAGCACTCGATATATTAGAAAGAGCCTCCGTTCCACTGATATTCATTATTTTTTTCATAATATCAGCCAAAATTTGCACCACCGCAGGCAAAATTCCAACATGGTCTTCGCTACGATAAAAATCTCGAAAAGTATTTTTCATATCTGCCTCTGAACCGATTTGTTTCATAAACATAGACGAAAGAAGGCGTTTGATAAGCGTTTTTATCAAATTATAAGTACCTAAAATATAGATACCTAAATTAATATGATAAAAAATATTTACCAAAGCCGCTACAAATATAATAGTAGGTATAATTTTGAAGAAAAACACAAAACCAGGTGCATTAAATGTTTTTTGCATCAAGCCAACATCTGATAATACACCAAAGACGAATGCACCACCTTCGTTTGAAAAATCAAGCACTTTTGTTACTGCTTTTCCGAGCCAACCAAAGATACTTTTTCCTGTATCGGTTCTGAGAATAAATACGGCTAATCCCGCTTGTAACAAAAGACCAATACCTACTGTTTTGAAATTAATAGCACGACGGTCTTTTGACATTAAATACGCTAAAGCTAAAATTAGGACAATTCCTATGACTCCCGTAAATCTCTCCATGTGTTTTGTGTAGTTTCGTAATGTGTTTTGCTTTAAATGCAAAATACTGATAATCAGAATTTTGTATATTATAAAATATTTTAATAATATTTTTGTACTACTAATTCCACAAATATCTTATTTTTTTGGGGAATACAAGCAAAAACTTATATTTATTATTATTATTTAAGAAAAACATCAAAAAAATATTAGAATTTATTTTTTGACTTCTTCGCAGGTTTTAGCGTTCAGTTTTACTTTTAACTGCGTACGTTGTCCGTCATTTATTTTATCTACCGTTACGAAAAAATCTTTTTCGAGTTCGGTAGCTTGACCTAATTTTAATTGTGGCGTAGCTACTTTTATAGCAGTAGCCCAAAGTCCAAAAGGCTGATAACGTGCTGATAATGAAGCTATTGTATTAAATTCTTCGACTGCTTTTGCTTTCCAAAAATCATCGTTTTGTGCAGACATATCTGACTTATAAAAAAAAGTAAACTCTTGTATAATCTCTTCGCAACCTGCTTGTATAACCTCCAATTCTACTCCATTTTTAAAAACAACATTTTCTATCGCAGAAGTCGTAGTCATTGCAAAATTTCTATCTATTATCGCCTCGTTTCCACCTTCTTTAAAAATAGGTTCGGGTGCACCACATTTGCAATTTGCAAATGGTTTATCGCTTTTTTTGGTATCTTTACAAGCAAAAAAGGCTAAAAAAGCCAAGAAAAAAAAGGTATATTTCATATTTTTAAAATTTTATGTAAAAATTTAGCACATTTGCCAAATGCGAATTTTTAATTATTCATTATTCATTACTTAATATTCGTCTTTTTCGCCCAAATCGCCCAAATAAAAAGGCAAGATCCAAGTCGCACGAATGCCATACAAAAGATCAAGACGAGAAGCTGTATTCTTAGATTTTAGGTCGAAATCCCAATCTCGAAGGCTTTTTGTGAAACCTTGTGAAAAATCAAAACCTATCGAAAAATTTATTCTACGATTATTACTAAGATACTGATAACCAATGTATTGTGACAAAGAAAGACCGCCTGTAAGCCTATCATAACCTTTTTTATAATCGCCCGAAAACTGAGTTATCGAACGAGAATCATCTTGTAAACGAATTTTGTGCTGCATATAACCTGCTCCAAAAGTTACCCTAATTCCGTTGCGATTTGCGCTTTTATTGAGTAAAAATAATTTACCAAGATAACCTTGAACGATAAATCCACGCTCTCGCAAAAGATACTCAGATAAGCCTTTGTCGTTACCATATATAT
>JANMGN010000254.1:0-5382 GCA_031374645.1 Chitinophagales bacterium
AAGGCGAAAAATATTTTGAATGGTAAGTGATGCGAACGACGGCTACGTTACTGATAGCTTAAAGCTATCAGTAACGTATGCAATAAATAAGTTTTCATATTTATTTATTAAATCAAAAACTACTAAAATATTACAAATTCATACATAAGCCATTGATTATTAAACTATTAGCACATATAAAGATATTATAATTAAAGAAAAATCAATTTGAAATTCATTTGAAATAAAATGACCTTTGCTTTTCAAAAATTTATTTAACATTTAAAAATTTATCAATGAAGAAGATACTACTATTTAATTTATTAGTCATTTTATTAGCCTTTGCTTGTAAAAAAGAAGCCGCCGTATCACCCATAGCTAAAATGCCAAAATTATTACTAACTATAACCACTACATCCAATGGAAAAGTGGAAGAACAGTGTGCTTATGAATACGATACTCAACGGAGGCTTGTAAAAGAGATATGTACTCTACCTCAATATTCCCTATGTGAATATACGTATGGTACTAATAAAATGTTTTTGAAGTGCCCAGTCTATCCCATAGATTGGGATTATACTATTATTAACGGTTTGGTAAATCAACGTTTAGACAAAATTACTAATGTAAGACGGGAATATGAATACGACCCACAACAACACCTTATCAAAAGAATACAATATGATGCAAGTGGTAAAGTAAAAGAAACGATTAGTTACATTTACAATGCTGATGGAAATAATACTGATGAAATAATCAGCGGTGGAACGAATATTAAATATGAATATTCAAATACAATATTAAACACGGTAAATCACTCTACTTACGGAGTACCCATGTTTGGTGCGGAGAGCAAAAATGCTGTAATAAGAGCAACCTTAAAAAATATCCAAGGTGTTACTTTGACTGATTATATCTACGCTTATGAAACAGATACGGAAGGTTACGTGATTAAAAAGATAACTACTGACGTATTAAATCCTAATCAACAAGCAAGAACTACTGTTTATACTTATCAGTGAAATAGGAAATTTATTGTAATTTTTCAAATCTAATATACCATTTTTTCAAGTTTTAAACCATTTTATTATGAAACAGATGCTCATTATTTTAAGCATTTTATTAGCTTCTATTCCTTCTTTCTCCCAAGACGTTATCACAAAAACTGATGGTACTGACATCCAAGCGCAAGTTTTGGAAGTAGGGAAAACCGAAATTAGGTTCAAAAAATGGGACAATTTGGAGGGACCTATTTTTACAGAACTCAAAAGTGAATTATTGATGATTCGCTATAAGAATGGTACTAAGGATACGTTTGCTAAGGAAAATTCAAACCCAGTTCCAAATACAATTGTTACGGGAACTACAAAAGTTGAAGTAAAAAATCCTCCAATAACTACTGATCTTCCTGTTGAAAATTTCTGTGACAAAGGAAAAAATGATGCAAGAGCCTACTATACGGGGCAAAATTGTGGAGTAGGGGGCACATTTGCTGCTACGGTTATATTATCGCCCTTAGCGGGATTGGTCACTTATGCTGTTTGTGCTAGTACGCCACCAAAACCAGAAAACCTACATTATCCAAATACAAAATTGTATGAAAATGTTGAATATCGTGGTTGTTACACTACGGAGGCTCATGTAGTCAAGAAGAAAAAGTTAGGTATCGCAATTGGAGGTGCAGCCTTGACATGGCTTGGACTTATTTTGATACTTAATAGTTCAGGTGGATAAATTTCGCCTTACTTGGTGTTATACACTAAACAGCCACGAAGCAAAAAATTACCACAAACCACTGTACCTAAAAATACAGCGGTTTGTTTTTTGAAAAGCTATCAAAATTACGACCCGTAGTCGGTAAATTTATTCATAAGTATTAGCACATATATTGAAAAATATTTTTACTTTTGTAAAAATAAAATAAGATGAATATCAGAATACTTTTTTTCTTAATTGGCTTACCTTTTTTTGCAGCAGCGCAACCTACGCCTGCACCTAAGCAAAACGAACCTATTTTAATCAGTGGCGGTACTATTCACGTTGGTGACGGTCGAGTGTTGGAAAATCACTTTATCGCTATCCGTGACGGTAAAATAGAAGCGGTTGTTGCTCAAACTGTTGGTAGAGATTTTCTTAATTATCAAAAAATAGATGCGACTGGCAAACACATTTACCCAGGATTTATTGCGCCTACTACTATACTCGGGCTGGTAGAGATGGAAAGTGTCCGTGCTACAATTGATCATACTGAGGTCGGTGATTTTAATCCGAATGCTCGTACTATTGTGTCGTATAATACCGATTCGGAAGTGCAGCCGACGGTCAGAGGCAATGGCGTTTTGATGGCTCAAATCATGCCGATGGGTGGCGTGATTTCAGGTCAATCAAGCGTTGTACAACTCGACGCCTGGAACTGGGAAGACGCTGCATATAAAACAGATGAAGGTTTATTTATGACTTGGCCCTCGGCGTATAGCAACTCAGGTTGGTGGGCAGAACCTGGAGATATTAAAAAAAATGAAAAGTACAATGAGCAAATTGTAGGGCTTGAAAAATTATTTTCTGAAGCTGCTGCTTATGCTCGAAAAGATATTTTTACAGAAAAAAACCTACGTTTTGAAGGAATGAAAGGCATTTTTGACGGCTCAAAAACACTTTATATCAATGCCTCTTATGCAAAAGCGATTACAGAAGCCGTTTTATTTGCTAAAAAATACGCTATTCGTCCTGTGATTGTAGGTGGCGAAGATGCTTATCGGGTTACTTCATTTTTAAAAGAAAACAACATATCCGTTATTTTGAATAGGGTACAAACATTGCCACAACGCAACGATGATGATTATGATCAACCGTACAAAAATGCGGTGCAATTGCAAAAAGATGGTGTACTTTTTTGTTTTAGTATGGACGGTAGTTGGCAGCAGCGCAATCTCCCTTTTCAAGCAGGACAGGCGATTGGCGCAGGTATGAATTATGAAGACGCTGTAAAAGGTTTGACGCTCAATGCAGCTAAAATTTTAGGTATAGACAAGACCTGTGGCTCCATCTCGGAGAACAAAGATGCGACGCTTTTTATCAGCGACGGCGATGCGCTCGATATGAAAACAAATAAAATTTCTTTTGCGCTTATCCAAGGTAGAAGCCTTGTTTTAGATGACAAACAAAAGGCTTTGTATCGAAAATTTCAAGAAAAATACAAGCAAAAAAAGTAGAAAAACATGAGCAAACGTATTGCAGGAAACATCATAGATGTTTTAAATCGTCGTATTTTTAAAGGCGAGATTTGTATCGAAAATGAGCATATTGTTTCTATTGTTGAAAAAAATAATGTACCCAATCACTATATCTTGCCAGGGTTTATAGATGCGCACATACATATCGAAAGCTCAATGCTTGTGCCTTACGAATTTGCTCGTGTTGCGCTGACGCACGGTACGGTTGCTACTATATCCGACCCGCACGAAATCGCCAATGTTTTGGGCATAGAAGGCGTTTATTATATGATAGAAAATGCACGTGATGCCAAGCTGAAATTTCATTTTGGCGCACCAAGTTGTGTTCCTGCTACTAACTTTGAAACAGCAGGTGCAGTAATCAATGCAGATGATATTGCTACTTTGATGCAGTCCGATGCTATTTTTTATCTTTCAGAAATGATGAATTATCCTGGTGTTTTGTTTCAAGACGAGGAGGTAATGCGCAAAATAGAAATCGCTAAGAAATGTGGAAAACCTATTGATGGTCATGCACCTGGATTGCGTGGAGAGGTCGCAAAGCAATATATTTCAGCAGGAATTAGTACCGATCACGAGTGTTTTACATTGGAAGAAGCATTGGATAAGCTCAGTTTTGGAATGAAAATTTTGATTAGAGAAGGTTCGGCGGCAAAAAATTATGAAGCCTTACATTCGCTAATTGCTACTCATCCGACCGAATTGATGTTTTGTAGCGATGATAAACATCCTGATAATTTGTTAGAAAGTCATATTAATGAACTTGTAAAACGTTCATTGTTAATAGGTTATGATTTTTTTGATGTGCTACATATTGCTTGTGTTAATCCTGTAAAACATTATAAAATGGATGTTGGTCTTTTACAGGTTGGAGATAAAGCGGATTTTATAATGATAGATTCTGTTATAGATTTTCGCATTTTACAAACTTACATCAATGGCGAATTGGTTGCTGAAAAAGGAGCTTGTTTTTTACCTGCAAAAAAACACCCGATTGTTAATAACTTCGGTATTGTGGAAAAAAATGTGGATAACTTTGCAATAAAAGGCGATGGTAAAAATATTCCCGTTATTCATGCGCTCGACGGTCAACTGATTACAGAAAAAATAATCGTAGATTTGCCTACTGAAAAGGGGATTGTTTCTACGGATTTAAAAAACGATATTTTAAAAATTTGTGTGGTCAATCGTTATTCAGAAGCGGAAGTTGCGGTCGGATTTATACATAATTTTGGTTTGCAATATGGTGCAATTGCTTCTACTGTGGCTCACGATTCGCATAATATAATTGTAGTAGGAACAAATGACGAAGCGATTTGTGACGCTGTAAATTTATTAATAAAAAATAAAGGTGGACTTTCGGCAGTTGGGATTGATGAAAAAAAGACTATTGCCTTACCAATCGCAGGTTTGATGAGCGACCTTTCTTGTCAAGAAATTGGCAAATCCTACGCTGAAATAGACCTTTTTGTAAAGCAGATGGGCTGCCAATTGAATGCACCTTTTATGACCCTCTCTTTTATGGCACTTTTGGTTATTCCTAAAATAAAAATGAGTGACTTGGGTATTTTTGATGCTGAAAAATTTGAATTTTTGTAGCAGAAGTATTTCAGATTACATGTCATAAGTCGAGAAATATATTTAAACAAATATTTTTCAATTCTTCGACCAAAATTTTGATAATATAACTTTAAATGGTATATATTTGTGTAAGATGCGAATTTATTTTCTCACTAAACCATTTTTGCTATGTCTAATCAAAAAAAAACCTTATTTCTATTTTTATTCTTACTTTTTTGTTCAAAAGTACAGTCCCAAAATGGCGGTTTCATTGTTGACAAACTTTCGTTTAGTAAATACAATTGCGACGCAACTTGTAATTTGAAGTATGAAATCTGTTTCTCAGATTTTTTTGCACCAGATAAAGTAAATATAACGGTCATAACAGACCCTGTCGAGTTTCAATATTGCGATATGGGTGACTTCACTTACAAAGGTAATGGAGAATATGTAATCGAAAATTTTGCTACTCCTCAAGACGGTATATGGTGACAGGTACAGCATTAAAAGATGTAGCATCACTCAAAACCATTATTACCAATAGTGCTACTGGTAACATTATGTATCAGTCAGTTTCCATTTTTAATAAGAATTCCAAACCAATAAAGGG
>JANMGN010000001.1:0-1966 GCA_031374645.1 Chitinophagales bacterium
GTTTTTCCTGATGCAGAACTCAAAATTTTTCTCACAGCCGACCCTGATATTCGTATTCAAAGACGCTATGATGAATTACTTGCAAAAGGACAAGACATTGATATTCAAGAGATTAGACATAATCTATCGGAGCGAGATAGAATAGATACGACTCGTGCAGATAGTCCTTTGACCAAAGCGGATGATGCGATTATTTTGGATAATTCGGAAATAAATCAACAACAACAATTGGAAGTAGTGATGAAATTGTTACAGCCTTTTTTAGGATAAATATTTATTTTTTATAAAAACTTAGCCGTACGGTAATTTGGAGTTTAAAGTATCGCCAACTAGCTTGGCGGCATTAAGTTGCAATAGTTTTGTCGGAAGCTAGAGCTTCCGACTACTATGTCCAAGTTTTTACTTATTTTTTATAAAACTAAATAAAAATCGTATATTTGCAATTGGGTTTTAATGAAAAATTAATAATTAAAAATTAATAATGTGTATTGATGGTCAAATCTCGTAGGTATAGAAGACCTAAGAAGTTCGTAATCAACAATTTATAAAAATAAACATGAAAAAAAACATCCATTTTATCGCAAAAATAATCATCGTTGCTGTACTTTTGGCAAACAGCACAGCATTGATTTTTTCTTGTAAAAAAGCAAGTAGCGCAAAATCTATCGAAGCGATTCCTGTTGCAGAAAATGGGCCGAATGCTGCAATGATTAATAATCCGATGAGTGCCGAAGGCAGCTTAGACACCAATAATGTTGCTAAAATTCAGTTTGACAATAATTTTTACGATTTTGGTAAAATAAAAGAAGGCAAAATTGCGACACACATCTATAAATTTACGAATGTAGGCAACGTACCACTTTTAGTGAAAAATTGTATTAGCAGCTGCGGTTGTACCGTTCCTACTTTTAAAAAAGAACCTATTGCGCCAGGAGAAAGCAGCGAAATTGAGGTGCGATTTGATTCCAAAGGGAAATCTGGACGCATTCAAAAAATAATTACGGTATATTCAAATACCCTTCCGAGCGAAGTAAAATTGGGAATTTCGGGCGATGTAGAGAAATAAGTAAAACTTGCCCTTGTACGTCGGGAATTCTGTTCACGACAAAACTCATGCAAATATAGGTTGTCCTATATGAAACGGTTCGTTTTTGCAAAACGAAAAGCAAACGGCTAAGTTTTACAAAAATAAAATAATCAAAACATTTTTAAACATATTTATAAAACATACACTATGGGACAATTAGTCAATATGCTACCACTTTTGATGATTATGGTAGTCTTTTATTTTTTCATTTTAAGACCACAAAATACCCGTCAAAATGACCAAAAAACATTTTTAGATGGCATTGCAAAAGGCGATACAGTAGGTTTGGCAAGCGGAATTATTGGTAAAATAAATGCTATCGAAGGCCCTATCGTTACGGTTGAGATAGATAAAAATACATTTATCAAAGTAACCAAAACGTCAATTTCTAAGGAAGTTACGGACTCTTTGAAAGCGATTGCTTAATATACGCTACAAAAAGTAACTATCTATACAATACAAAAAAGTGAATGTAAAATATTGAAAATCAGTATGTTATATTCACTTTTTTAATTTATTTATCCTTTTTTTACTTCAAAAAATGATACAAGTTTTTATTACAGGCGGTACTTTTGATAAAGAGTACAATTACATCAATGGAGAGCTTTTTTTCAAAAACTCTCATTTGCCAGATATGTTAGAGCGTGGTCGTTGCACGCTCGATGTGGAAATGCGTACACTTATGATGATTGATAGCCTTGAGATGCAAGAAGAAGAGCGAGAAATAATTGCTTATCAATGTAAAAAATCAGAATCCAACCAAATCGTGATTACGCACGGAACAGATACGATGGTCGAAACGGCTACTTTTTTGGCGCATAAAAAAATCGAAGGTAAAACTATTATCCTCACAGGTGCAATGATTCCGTATGCTTTTGG
>JANMGN010000139.1:0-2034 GCA_031374645.1 Chitinophagales bacterium
TAATATTTATATAAATGTATATTTGCATTTTTATTCTTTTATATAAATAAATAAAAATATTTTTAAGTTTTTATATTTTTATACTTTTGTATAAAACCCTAAAAAAATAAATATTATCAAAAAAATTTAAACTAAAAATTAGTTCAAAATGATTATTGGAGTTACCAATTTGAAGGGTGGAGTAGGGAAGACCACTATTGCACAAAACTTAGCGGTTTGTTTCGCTAACATGGGTTTTAAAACTTGTATTGTAGATACCGATACGAACAGCAACTCTTTGTCATGGAGTGCTGCAAGAGAGGAAGATTTACCTTCGATTACGGTTGTCGGTTCAACAGAACCCAAAGCAATAGGAAAAATGGTACGTGATATGCACAAAGATTACGAAGTAGTCGTGATTGATGGAACGCCTTCGCTCTCTGAGATGACCACACGCATCATTTTAGCAAGCGACCTATTGCTTATACCAATTTTGCCAGGTGCACATGACCTGCGGGCTATGGGACTGTTTTTTGAGCGTTTAGACCAAGCCAAAGAAGTCCGTGAAAATATACCTGCCTATTTTATCCTCAATCAATATGCAGCTAATATCAATGTGCATCGAGGTATGAAAGAAGCGGTGGAGAGTTTCGGCATTCCATTGTTGGAAACAACAATCAACAAACGTGCTGCTTACATCGAAACTGCGCTCGAAGGCAAAGGAGCTTACGAAAGCAACGATTCTAAAGCCAAAGACGAGATGATAAAACTGACCACCGAAGTTTTGGCAAAAGCAAGAGAAAACCAATTAATCATGTAAAATCGCAAAAATTAGTCAATTTTTACGGCAAAAAATAAAAAATTATGGCAAAAAAAGAATTGAATTTTGGAAAATTAGGTTTGCCACAAAAGGCGACCATCATAAAAAAAGAAGAACCTACACCTAACATCGAGCAGGCAATTGAGCGTATTCACGGCGATGCGCAAAAGGGTAGGGTAGTACCTATTATCGAAACGGCACCCGTTGTTGCGGTAGAGGAGCAAAAAGTAGAGCTTGCAACTTCGCCACCTGCAACGAAAGGTAGCACGCCTAAAACGACTGCAAAAGCAAAAGTGGTAGAAGCAATAGAGTTGGACGAGATAATGCCCGTTAAGAAAATAAGCATGGATTTGCCACTTGATGTGTATAAATATTTAAAAATCAACTCTTTTGAAAAAGCGATTACGATGAAAGATTATGTTTTAAGGCTGATAGAAGCGGAAATGAGAAAGAGTAAATAGATATAAGGCAAAAAAACAATTTAATACCGATTTATAAGATATTTTTAATCCCAAAAAATATTTTTTATTTCCCAATAAAAAAATTAAAAATCAACCACTTTTTGCATTAGAATAAATTTTTTTGCGGTCAAAGTTTTTGTATAAAATATAGAAATTTGTCTGTTATATCATATATAGAAAAGTAAGGTTTTTTTTACCTTAAAAAGATGTTTACTTTCAGGCAAAGAAAGCTATATTATTGTTATATCATTTGATGTAAAATATTGTATTTTTGTAGATTAAAATCTGTTTTTCTAAATAAATCTATTTTTATGTATTTTACTAACGCACTTATTATTAAGGATTTTCAAATTTTTATAGATTACCTTGCCGCAAGAAAGGCATCTTTAACCGTTTCTAAAAATGTGTTGAAATCGTCGGATTTATTGGCTCTGAATGAGAAAATGTTATCATTTCAGACCAAATTTGCAACAAACAAAACAAAGCAAGAACAAATGAGTTTGCTAAATACTTTTTTTTACATTGCAAAAAGTGCGAGTTTATTCATCCCTGCTGCCCCAAAAAAAGAGCCTATATTTGAACCCAACGAAGTAAAAATAAAAGCATATGAAGAACTTAGTGATGATACAAAATACTTTTTTTTATTAGAAGCATTTTGGTCATTCATGGATTGGGATGAGGCATTTGACTGCCGTAGTTTTTGGAAATCAGATGTATACTAAAGTGAAATTGGTTTTAGGATTACGTTTTAATCTGTTTTTGCATATTTGAATG
>JANMGN010000143.1:0-17046 GCA_031374645.1 Chitinophagales bacterium
CTCAGGCTCTTATTTGATGACAGCAAATGTGATTTTAAATCCTTTTTCTTGGCAAAATAGTCAATTTAACTACGATTTTAAGGCAAATTCTAACAATGCGTCTTCTGTTATAAAAGCTATTGGTACTGCAAAATCAGATTACAATAGGATATATGTAGCGACGCAAGATGCAACTTTTTTCTCCTCTGCCAATCAAGGTGCTACTTGGACAAAACAATTATTGGCTGGATTACCTTCAACAATGATTCCTTGGGACATCAAAACTTCTGCCACGAATGCCAACAAAGTGTTTGTTTGTGGCACAGGTTTTTCCAATACTGGTGTTTATCAATCTAATGATGGTGGTCAAACATTTTTTGCTTTGGGTGGAAATATTCCAGCAGGAACGTTTCACGAAATCGCACTTGCAGATAGCGAGCAAGTATTATATGCTGCCACTTCAGAAGGCCCTTATGCCTACGTTTTCAATACTGGACTTTGGTATAACTTGATAGATGCAAGTACTCCTGCTGCCTCATTTCGGTCAGTGGATAATATAGGAAATAACCTTATCCGCTTCGGAACTTATGGTCGTGGTGTTTGGGACTTGGCTATTTCACAGCAGCCTTTGCCGATTTCTTTTTTTGATTTCTCTGCAAAAGAAACTGATAATCAACAAGTTGCAATTAACTGGGCGACTGAAATAGAAGTTGATGCAAATTATTTTGAAGTAGAAAAAAGCATTGATGGTATTGATTTTTTCACATTGAGAAAAGTAAATGCTAACAATAAAAAAAGTCAATATGAAATAATTGACCCTAATCCAAAACTCAATGCAAACAATTATTACCGTATAAAAAGTGTTGAAAGATCTGGAAAAATAGAATATACCAAAATTGAAGTGGTCAAAATAAATAGAAATACAAACTTTGTAAATGTCTATCCGAGTGCATTAAGCAGTGGAAAAACGCTTTTTGTAGATACTGAAAATGACAATCAACAAGTTACTATTTTCGATGCGAATGGTAAAATTATCCTAAATCAGCCTATCAATAAAGGTATCAATTCCTTAATTTTGCCTACGATGCCAACTGGTTCTTATTTTTATAGCATAAACGATGAAAATAAAAAATTGGTCAAAGCTGGAAAATTTTTGATGATAAATTAAGTATTTTTTCAAATAAAAAAAGCTGCACTTCTGTACGAAGTGTAGCCTTTTTTTGTCTAAAAATATTCTATTTCTGTATCACTATTTTTTTTATCAGATTTCCATTTTTTACAAAATAAATACCTGATTGCCAGTGATTTGTGTCTATTTCTACTTTTTCTTCAAAAGGTTTTTCCTCTATAATTTGTCCATAAATATTCAAAATTTGTAGCGATTGAGATTTTTCATTTTTCAATAAAACCGTAAAAAAACCGTTTGTTGGATTTGGGAAAACGCTCATAAGACTTTGATTATCAATATCTTCTACACCGACAGGCAAACAAGTATTTGCAGCTTTGAAAGTAGGTTTTGTGATTTTGAAAGTAGTAATCGTAGCATTTACAGGGCAACGAGAGAAAGACGCATCGTTTGTCATTTTTGGAAAACTCGTACTATCAATTATAGAACCGTCGATATTGCTCAAAACTACTTTTTCTCCGCTTGCCGAGAGTTTAAAATTGCTGTGCAAATCGCCTTGTGTTTCGTCTTGGTCTGCCCAAATTATCATGTATTCGCCTGATTTGATGGTCGTTCCTGCCTTAAATTTCCACTTATTTAGATTGGTCGCATCGTCAGAAAGATAGGCATAAGAAAGGTCAATCGTGCTATTTGTGTTGTTTTTCAACTCAATATAATCTTCATATTGTCCTGCTTCGTCTTTCGCAATCGTACTATTTGAAGACACAATTTCATTGATTAAAAGCTCGTTTTTCTTTATAGAAGCCGTTGTTGAGTTCACTTTTACTTTGTAAAATTCATATTCAGCACGTTCGGGCGAAAAACTTGCGGCATTTGCATTTTCTGCAAAAACATAGTATTCTGTACTCACATCTTGCATCGTAAAACTTGCGCCAAAAACACCATCATTTGCTGCTCCATCGTTGTTTTTGCCATCATCAAGCATTGCAACATTCTTAAATTTAGCATTTTTTTCAAAACGATAACGCAAAGAAACACTCGTCGCATTACTCACTTTTGCTAAAATAAATACCTTAGCATTCGGCAAAATATTCTTTGGTTCTATAACAGTATCTATTTTCGGAGCTGCTACTATGAAAGCCGCTTGCGTATTTAAAAACGCCAAACGCTCCTCAATTAATGGTTTCAAACCAATAATCACACCTGCTGTTCCACCTGCTCCTGCGCCCGACGAAGATTTTGTGATATTATCAGAAAATTGCTGATAAGTGAAAAATTTATTGTTGTCTTTTTGTACCAAACTATCTATAAGTAACTGAATATCAGTAACTTTTTTCAAGTATAAACCATTAGAAAGGTTTTCTTTTGCCATCGTTTTCATCTTCGCAACGTAGGCTTTTTTGTAGGTCGGATTGGCAAAAAGCTGTTTTATAAGCGGACGCTCGGGTGTGTTTTCGTGCAAAAAAAGTTTGAGTTTTGGCACATCAGCAATTTTGAGTTGCGGAGCTTCGCCTGTTTGTGTAAAGCCGCCAAAACACATATTCAAATCCCAAACCAGCGGCAAAAAACGCTTCGTTTTATCTTGGTACAAATAATAATTTTGTGCAAAAAGCCCTGAATAAGAATCTAAATTTACAAATAAATTATTGAAAGCCAACATCCAAAGCGCACGGTCAATATCAAGGTGTTTTTCGAGTTGCACAGGCTGATTATTGAGCGTATCAATCAATGAAAGCAACTTTGCCCAACCCGTTTTTGACTTCAATTCGTAGCCACCGTAATAAGTAGCAGTATCTTTTCCCAAATAAACCAAACTCGGTAAAGAAGGCGAGCCGCCAGGCGCAGCGATAGGATTTCCCTTGAAAAACACGCCATTAGATTCTCCAAAATGATTGCCTAAAAACGTTTTATTGATAGCTTCTGTATTCGTCATAACGCCATAAAAAGCATCATTTATGGTCACTTGTGCTTGGTTACAATCTGGCGCATCAGCATATTTTCTCAAAATATCATAAGAAACTTGCTCCCGAGCAAAGGTTGGATCAGCAAATACATTAGATAATTTTACATCTTTAAAACCTTGATAATCTTGACTTTTTATGTAATTCAATTCAATATGCAAAGGATTTTTTTTATTCGCAACTTTAAAACTACTGTTGCCCTTGTATTTCACACCAACGGAATCAAATTGCTGTCCATTGATTTTGCACCAAAGCGCAAGCGTGTAACCTTCTGCACCTGTCGCCGCCGTATCCATACGCATATCCCAATCCGCAAAAGCAAATTTTATTTCTATGTTTTGAACAGTTTTTGCATCATAAAAATTTTGAGCAAAACCCTTATTTATAAAAAATAAGAAAAAAATGATATATATTTTTCGCATGATATTTTTTAAAAGGTAAAAAATAAGGGAGTATGAAGTAATGCTGTCATAGATAAAACTATTGCAGTAATACTTAATACTCCCCTATCTAAATATTTATTTTTTTACTTTACAAATTTTCCGAATTGACTTGATTTTGTTTCCTTATTTTTCAAAGAAATAAAATAAATGCCACTTTCAAAATACTGACCATCAATAAAATACGTATTTTCATTTATAGTATTTGAAAAAACGAAACGCCCATTAATGTCTGTAATATTTAGTTCTGTATTAGGTAAAATATCTTTTAAATAAAAGCCTATTCCGATAGGATTAGGCGAGATATTTAAGGCTGTTTTAGTGTATAAATCTTCGGCAGAAGAAGAAATTTTGCAGTCTATGCAATCTGAAAAACAAACCGATTTTAGCTCCAAAGCATCATCTGCGCCTACATTTACAAAACGACTGCCATTTTTAGCGCAAGCAGCAGGAACTACTTCGTTTTTTGCCAACGTATTTCCGTTAAAATATTTGAACTCATAAGTCCCTGGTTTTACATAACTTATGATTTCATAAACTTTATTTCCAAAACTATACAAAATCGTATTTTCAGGATTCCATGCTTGAAAATTTCCAGCGACGTGTACGCCTTCTTTTGCAATCGAAGCTAAATCTTTCATATTTACCTTAAAACGAAGTAAATTCAAGTCTTTTGGAGCATTGCCTTCAAAACGAATCGCACCTACAAAGGTCGTATCATTTGCCAAAGAATCTACATAAATCCAACGATTTGTCACAAAACCATAGCCTACACGTGACTCCACAGGTACAAATTCTATCTGATAATCCTGGTCGCCATTCACAAATTTATACTCGTATTTTTTAAATGCAGGCAAATCTACCACGATACTATATATGTTAGTATCCGCTTTTTCTTTCGTAAGTTTGGTCATATCATAAATCCAATCTTTTGGAAGACCGAGTGCTTTTTGAAAATCTCCAGCAACGTGAATTCCTGCAGTATTAAGTTCATAACCTGTCATATCGACCGCAAATTTTACTTTTTTTGCATAAACACTTGAAAAACAAAGTGTTATAAAGATAAATAGTAATACTTTTTTCATATTTTTTATTTTTAAAACGTCGGTAACGTTGAATAATTTTTCCGTGTTGCTATACTTAGCACACCTTTAATTTTTAATTAAATTTCTTACAAAAACCTTCCCTTCACTCGTAGCACGTAAAAAATACATCCCGTTTGCGAAGTCCGATAAATCAATTTCACTTACATTTTTACCTGCAAATAAGACGCTACCTTGCGCATTAAAAATTGAAATTTGAGTATTTTCATTGCTCAAAATTTCGCCTTTCAAATACAAAATACCATTAGTTGGATTAGGAAAAACACTTAAAAAAGCATCGTTTGTAAGATTAGAAACACCCGTTGAACCGCCTACTGCAATTACATTTGAAAACGTAGATTTACAATCACTTGCATCAGCAGTTTGCACTTGGTATTTACCATTTTCAGTTGCTGTAAAGGTCTGATTATTAGCACCTTGTATCAAAATTCCGTTTTTGTACCATTGGTATTTATCCGAAGGAGAAGAAGTTAGTATTGTTCCAGAAACTGTAATCTCAGGTGTTTTTACCGTTCCATTGATGTAGCAAGCCGAGTAACGAGAAGCCTGAGCCGTCGTACCTCCTGCTTGGTGCGACCAAATCGTTTTACCATCTTTATCTACCTCATAAATCAAACCCGAAGTAGCCACACAAACCAACTGATTTCCATTCGGTAATTGCTGCGAACTTCCCATATTACTCGAATAACCTGAGCAAATCAATCTACCAGAATTTACTGCGGGCAAATAAGTATTTGCTTGAAAAGTATATTTTTCGCCATCAAAAGCAGGTTTTACTTTGTCTATCGTTGAGTTACCTGAACTATTGTGAAAAGCAACAATATAACCAGCATTAGGTGTATCATTAGGTATCCAATGCGCATCGTGCAAAACGTTGAAATTGGTAGTTCCAGTAGCTTTGTAAGCTGCAGGATTTCCCCAACGATAGAGAAAATCGCCACCTTTTCCACTTTTTCCGCCTTTGTGCGTAGCCGCTTCGGCAGTTGTTGTGCTGTGATCAATTACGTAAAACTCATTCAAATAATGCGAACTCAATACAATTTGGTCTAAAACAGGATTATAATCAATACCATTTGCGTGAATCCAATCCTTACCATTGTTTTTATAATTAATATCTAAAAGTTCAGGATGTTCTGCAATTTTAGCGTAATTCGGCTTTGCAGCATCAGCTTCTTGCGCCAAATGATCCCAAACGTCCCATTGCCAAACGATTTCGCCCGTAGTTGCGCCAGTTTGTTTTACTTCTATTAATCGCTCTGTAAGACAAGAAACACCCGTTGCTTTTCCAGCAGCTACCGCTTCCGCAGCAGTTTTTTGTACGTAAGCAATTATTAAAAAATTACCGTTTGGCATCACGTGAAAATCGTGGTGTCCAATGTACGAAGCCGAAGAATAGGTATAATCCCACAAAATCTTATTGTTCCAATCTACTTTTTGGAAACGACCAGAAGTAGCAGGCGAATTGATGCTCGCACCAGTCACTTTTGCAGAACGTGCTAATATTCCGCCTGGCAAAACATACGATGAATAAGCATTGTTTCCAGTCAATGTCCATGTTTTGTACACCGATTTATCATTGGCAATAAGTAATGCAGATGCTTTATTTTGTTGCGCTACCAAAGTGTAATCGCCCCAAGATTGTGCTTGTGTTTTGTTGAAAAATGCCAAAATCATGGCAAAAAGTAATAATTTTTTCATATTTTAAACGTTATAAGTTATAAGTGACCCCATCTAAATCTTCCCCAAAGGGAAAGACTTTAATGTGCAGAAAATGAATGGATTATTCAGAATGAAATGACGTTACCAATATTTTAAAAATATTGGTAACGTAGGTAAAAAATCAAACTCTATATCAACACGATTTTTCTTACAAAATTGTTGCCTTCGCTTGTCAAAATAATAAAATAAGTTCCTGCTGGGAGATTGGATAAATTGATTTCCGACTTATTTTTTTCTTGTAAAAATACTTTTCCTTGTACGTTTGTAATTTTAATTTCAAAATTATTGCGTTGTAAAATATTTCCTTTTAAGAAAATAATATCGTGCGTTGGATTTGGAAATACAGCAAAGTTCGCATTATTTTCAACATCTACACTATTTACCTTTATAAAATTGTAAATTTCTGACAAAGGCGAAATACAAGCGTTTTTGTCTGTGATTTGCACTTCATACTTTCCGTCTTTTATAGGAAAATAACTTGCGTTTGTTGCATTAGGAATTATTTTTCCGTCTAAAAACCACTGATAAGTTGCTGCCGAAGAACAAAATAAAGTATCGTTTTTCTTGGTAATCGTAGGTGTTTTAGGCGTTGGATTTACCGTAATTATACTACTCGATACGCCTGTGTTTTTACCATCAGAAACGGTGCAAGTATAAGTTGTAGTTTGTAAAGGAGAAACCGCTATATTTTGTACTGTTGAACTAAATCCACTTGGATTCGATGACCAATTATAAGTATAAGTGCCTGCACCACCTGTTGCAGCTGCGCTTAATGTACTTGTAAATCCTGCACAAACTGTTGAATTAGAAGGTGTTATAGTTGCTGATATTGGTAAAATAACATTTACAAAAACTTGGTCGAAAGCCGAACAAGCGCTTGCGTTTGTTACAGTTACAATATAACTTGTAGTGGTTTGTGGCGAAACCGAGATGCTTTGTGTTGTCGCTGCGTTGCTCCAAAGATAACTCGTGCCACCGCTTGCTGTCAAAGTAGTTGTTTCACCCAAAAGAATACTCACATCATTTCCAGCGTTTGGAATTGGCAAAGAATTTACGGTTACTGTTACGCTTGCAATTGTTGTATTTCCAGCATTTGTGACCGTTACGTTATATGTTGTAGTCGCATCGGGTGTAACGCTTGGATTTTGCAAAGTAGAGGTAAAATTACTCGTACTTGCAGACCAGACAAAAGTAGAATTTCCATTTGCACCGCTTAGCAAAGTATTGAGTTGCGTACTTTTTCCCTTACAAATACTGTTAGGTGTAGCCGAAACCGTCGCAGAAAGTGGTATTCCTGTTACACTGACTTGTACGCTATCCGTTTTTGTGCAGCCATTTTGTCCTGTAACCGTTACTATATATATGGTAGTATTTTGTGGCGAAACATTTATTGAAGCGGTGTTTGCATTATTGCTCCAAAGATACGATGTACCTCCTGTTGCAGTCAAAGTTGCGTTATTTCCAATCACAATCGTAGCATCTGCACCAGCATTTGCCAAAGGCAGACTATTTACTGTAACAGAAGTATTTGCAGTAGTCGTTTTTATACCGCTTGTTACCGTAACCGCATAAGTCGTATTTTGAGTTGGAGAAATAACTGGATTTTGTAAAGTTGAACTAAATCCGCTTGGAGTAGAAGTCCAAAGATAGGTAAAAGTTCCAGTTCCTCCAGAAACAGTCGTATTCAGTTGCGTGCTTGTTCCCAAACAGATTGAACTTGGATTTGGAGTAATAGAAGCTATAATCGTAGGAATTAAATTCACATTTACAATAACCGTATTACTCGCTTTGCAACCATTAGCATTGGTAGCTGTAACGATATAAGTTGTTGTTTGTGAAGGAGTTACACTGATTGATGCCGTATTTTGTCCGCTATTCCAAACATAAGAAGTTCCTCCTGTTGCAGTCAAAGTCGTACTTTGTCCTTCGGTAATTGTCACGTTATTTCCAGCACTTACCGTTGGCAAAGGATTTACATTTACTATTACCGAAGCTGTTCCGCTTATATTTCCACTTGTGGCAGTTACTGTATAAGTGGTAGTTTGAGTTGGGGAAATACTTGGATTTTGCACAGTAGATGAAAAACCATTTGGCGACGACCAAGCGTAAGAAAATATACCTGTTCCGCCTGTTGCATTGGCATTTAAAGTAGTAGAAAACCCTTGACAAATAGTAGTATTCGTTGCGCTTGCTGATGCAGTAACTGGCGCAAGTTGAACGGTTACCATAACCGAACTTGACGCTGTACAGCCACTTGCATTTGTAACAACCACATTATAAGTCGTTGTCTGTGAAGGACTTACGTTAATTAATGGCGTATTTTGTCCGTTGCTCCAATTGTAAGAAGTACCTCCTGTTGCAGCCAAAGTAGTGCTTTGTCCGTTTGTAATCGTAACATTTGAGCCAGCCGAAGCGGTTGGTAAATTATTTACATTTACTGTTACAGAAGCGGTTGATGTATTATTTCCACTTGTGGCAACAACCGTATATGTTGTAGTTTGATTTGGAGAAACGCTTGGATTTTGAAAAGACGATGAAAAACCACTTGGCACAGATGTCCAACTGTAAGTGTAGTTGCCTATGCCGCCTGTTGCGCTCGAAGTTAGCGTCGTGCTATTTCCTAAACAAATAGAAGTTTGTTGAGTATTCGCAGAAACAACTAATGTAGGAATGACTGTTACGAGAACTGCATCGGCTGCCGTACAAGCATTTCCATCTGTAACAACTACATTATAAGTTGTTGTTTGTGAAGGAGTTACGTTGATAGATGCCGTATTTTGTCCGTTGCTCCAACTGTAAGAATTACCTCCTGTTGCAGTCAAAGTAGTGCTTTGCCCTTGATTTATACTAACGTCAAGTCCTGCATTTGCCGTAGGCGAAGGATTGACATTTATGGTCACGCTTGCTGTTCCTGTACTCGTTCCACTCGTTACGGTTAGGGTATAAGTTGTAGTTTGTGACGGAGAAACACTTGGATTTTGCAAAGAAGAGGTAAAACCATTTGGCGACGACCACGCATAGATGTATGTGCCTGTTCCGCCTGTTCCGCTTCCAGAAAGTGAAGTAGAAAGTCCTTGACAAATCGTTGCGTTGCTTGTATTTGCGGTTGCTGAAACAGGAACAGAATTTACCGTTACAATAACTTGGCTCGTAGCAGAGCAGCCACTTGAATTGGTTACAGTTACCATATAAGTTGTTGTAATAGAAGGAGTTACGTTTATTGATACTGTATTTTGTCCGTTGCTCCAACTGTACGTAGAGCCGCCCGAAGCCGTCAAAGTAGTCGATTGACCAGCATTTATGCTAACATTATTTCCTGCGCTTGCCGTTGGAGCAGTTCCTACATTTACGGTTGCTGATGCTGTTCCTGAGCAAGTTCCGCTTGTGATTTGAACCGTATAAGTCGTCGTTTGCGTAGGATTAACCACTGGATTTTGTGCCGATGAAGAAAATCCACCGTTACTCGAAGACCAACTGTATGTATAATTTCCTGCAACAGTTGGCATTAGATTTAGGGTAGAAGATTGACCAGAACAGACCGTTGCGACAGTTGGCGTAACCGTTCCCGAAGGATTTCCGTTCACGTAACAAGCATCGTATTTTGTAGCTTGCGGAGTAGTTCCACCTGCATTGTATGTCCAAAGTGTTGTTCCTGCCGAATTTACTTCCACGATTGAGCCAGCAGTTGCAATACAATACAACTGATTTCCGTTGGGTAATTGCTGAGAATTACTCATATTACTTGACGAACCGTTGCAAATCAGTTTTGAAGCCAAGGCACTTGGCCCGTAAGGTTGTCCGCTATTTAAAGTATAATTTAGACCACTAAGAGGCGGTGTAAAACGATCGATAGAAGAATTTCCTCCGCCACCATTGTTGCTAAAAGCGACCAAGTCGCCTGCATTCGGACTACCAGCTGGTATCCAATGAGCATCATGCAAGACATTGAAATTGGCAGTTCCTGACATTCCGTAAGCGGCAGGATTTCCCCAACGATAGAGAAAATCGCCACCTTTTCCACCATTTCCTCCTGCGTGAGAAGCAGCTTGCGCTGTACTTGTAGAGTGGTCAATGATGTAAACTTCATTTAAAAAGTGCGAACTAAACACGATTTGGTCTAAGGCTGGATTATAATCGATACCGTTCATGTGCATCCAATCTTTTCCACCACTACTATTGTAATTGATGTTTAAAAGTTCTGGATGTTGATTGATAACACCGTAATTACTAAGTCCTGTATTTACATTTTGAACCAAATGATCCCAAAGATGCCATTCCCAGACGATTGTTCCGCCTGTTGTACCGTTAGGTTGAACTTCATAAATTCCCTCTGACCAAAGCTCTTTGTTGCTTGTATAACCGACAGCTGTACCTTGTGCCGCAGTTTTTCTTTCATATACAATAACCAATACATTCCCGTTTGGCAACGGTTCTACGTCGTGATGGGAAATTTTGTTGGCATCAGAAATCGTATAATCCCAAATAGCTGCACCACTCCAATTCGCTTTTTGGACACGTCCGCATATACCTCCTCCTGAAAAAGATGCGCCCGTAGCTTTTACTGTACGTAATAATATTTGGTTGGGCAAAAGATAAGAGGAATAGCCTGTGCTACCTGTCAAAGCCCAAGTTTTGTAGGTCGTACCTGTGTTGGTTACTAATTTTGCAGAAGCCTGATTTTGTACTGCTACTAAGGTGTAATCGCCCCATTGTTGAGCGAATGTTATTTTTGAGAAAAGTAAAAAAATTAGAAGTGTGAAGTGTTTAATTTTAAGCATAAATATTAATATTATTTTTATGTGAATATTATATTTACGCTAAGACAAGAAAAATGTTAAGATGGTTGCATGAAAAATTACTAATGATGTTTGTGCCAATCCTAAAAACATCAGGTATGAATTATTAAAGCCAGATACTTTGATTCCGAAATAACCACCAACCGCTGTACCTAAAAAATACAGCGGTTTGTTTTTCTCCTAAAAAACCATCAAAATTGCGTAGCAATGACCGATTTAGTAGCCCATAAATTTATTTATGGGTTTTAAAAAAAAGTGTATATTTGCATTAGAAAACGCCTTGTGGCTGCTTGGTGTATAACACCAAGCAGGGCGGCAGGGCAGATTTTTAAGGCGAACACCAAGCAAGGCGAAAAGTAAAATATCAAAATCCGCTAATCCCACCCTACGGTATTAGCGAATTTTGTACAAACATGGGCGAAAAAAGGTGTAAAAATTAGAATTTTTACGTATCTTTGTAGCGAAAATATAAAACTATTTTAATATGGAAAAAGTAGTTAGAATTGTTAAATTAGGCGACGAAGATAATGAGCTAAAATATTGGTTATCATTATCTTATGAAGAGCGTATCCGAGAATTGGAGCGCATACGTGCCGAAGTGAACCGCAGACTTTATGGAACTCAATCAAGACTTCAAAGAGTTTATAGAATTGTTAAACTTACATGAAGTACGCTATTTGGTTATTGGCGGCTATGCCGTCAATTTTCATGGTTATCCTCGATACACCAAAGATTTAGATTTTTGGATATGGCTTGAAGATAAAAATATTGAACAATTGCTAAAAGCCTTAAATGATTTTGGTTTTGGTAGTTTAGGGTTGGAAAAAAGTGATTTTTCGCAACCTGACAATGTAATTCAATTAGGCTATGAACCTTTTCGGATTGACATTTTAGTGAGCCTAAAAGACCTTATCTTTGAGGAGAGTTTTGAGCACAGAATTGTTGCAAACTTTGAAGGTACTACGCTCAACTATATCAATATTGATGACTTGATAAAAGCAAAAATATCAGCAGGAAGACCACAAGATTTTGCTGATGCAGACAAGTTAATAAAACTTAAAAAGAAGATGAATTGATTTTACTTTTTCGCCTTGCTTGGTCTTTTACATAAAACAATGCTCTACCGCCTTATGTTGCTATTTCCACCACGCAACAACGAAGCACAAAACTACCACCAACCGCTGTACCTAAAAAACACAGCGGTTGGTTTTTGAAAAAGCTAAAAAAGAGTATCTTTACACCTCGAAGGACACAAACGCTACGAACTCTCGAACCACTTGGGCAATGTGATGTCTGTCATCACAGACCGCCGTCACTTATCAGCGTCTATTTTACATTATTCGCCTATTTCCTCTTCTAAAAAATCATCAGTATAAGCACGATAAACTCTAAACGCACCATAAGCAATGAACAAAACAATGAATGAAATTCTTGCCCAAGCTGCAAAATTATTTGCAAAAACAGGTGTATTGTAATGATATAATGCCAAAAGTGCCAATAAGATATATTGTACTGCCAAAGCGTATTTTAATGTTTTTTTCATATTTGTATTTAATTTTAGGGCAAAATAAGTCATTTTTTTTGTAAATTAATAATTTAAAATGAAAAAATTAAACCCAACAAATAAAAAAGGGATAACAATTATTGTTATCCCTTTTTTTAATCAAAATTAATTGCTCTTCTTTTTCCAAAATTTCCAGTTGCGCTCTTTTGTCGTCGAAAAATCGAATAAACCAACTTTTACACCAACATTTGCAGAAAGCCCATTGAGCGTAGTGCTTGTCAGAGGTGCTGTAAGGGTTTCGGTTGGGAAAGCAAAACGGTAATTTACGCCAGCAAAAAGTTTTACTGTACGGAAAATATTAGTTTCTAACTGAATACCTGGCTGAATAACGAAGTAATCATTGCTGATGCCTCTATTGTTTCTTCCGTAACCGTTGTTTTTTCCTTTTCCATGTCCGTTGTGACCATTAATCGTATCATTTACCCAAGTCGTACTTGTGTAAGAAACGCTATCCAAACGAGCCATTCCGTAGCCAATTACCAACGGAAAAGTTACGTGAACCGCTGAGTTCGGACGAGGTGTGTATTCTAATTTTAAACCGCCAAATCCTGAACGCAACAACAAAGGGCTGGTTTTTGCTGGCGCAAAACTATTCTGAATACTTCCAATCGCTGTGACACCAACCGCTAATTTTTTGTTAAAAATTAACATCGCAGAACCACCTGAGTAGCTGTTAAATGCGCCTGCAGCTTGACCGTATTGGTACTCAGGAGCAACATAAATTCCTACGTATTTTGGGGCAGAAAGTTTTACTAACGTGTACATCGTATCCTCTTGGGCAAAAAGAGTTGATGCGCTGAAAATTGCTACTGTGAGCATTAAAAAAAGGTGCTTTTTCATATTTAAAAATGTTTAAAAGTCAATGAATGAATAAAATAAATGGTCATGATTTCAAAAACAGCATCGAAAATGTCCTTGCCTTTCCTTTCGACGGCTGTTTATTATGCAAAAAAATCTTAAAAATTATAGCGAAGCCCAGTTTTAAAACCAAATTGGTCTTTCCAATTTAATTTTTCACTTGCTGTATTGTACTGGTACTGAGTAGATAACGTAATATTAAAACGCTTATATATAGGATAACTTGCTCCTGCGCTAATCTGTACTCCTGCAAAAGTTGCGTAGCCTTTTTTGATTTCTTCTTTGTAAGTTTGGACTGGCTTGCCCATCGAACGTTTGCTTTCGTGTTCTATTTCATAAGGTAGTATGATGTTTAAACCTGTCGCTACGCCTACAAAAGTTTCTATTTTTTTGTAATTAAAAGTACGTTCTACTCCAAATAAAACTTGCGAAAAAGGCTGATTTTTACTTTTCCACGCACTCAAAGTATCATCAGTGTTTACATTTGGTTTTTGTCCGTGGAAAAAATCATCTTTACTTTTTTTGTCGAAAATATCCACTTCTGCAAAATTTGCATTTGCAGAAATTCTCCAATTCGGCTTAATATGTGTCGCAACTGTAAGTCCAATTCCGTTGTATCCTCCACGTCCTTTTCCACCTACAAAAATACCATTTAGAGAAGAAATACCAACCGACCACTGCGAAAAAACAGGGTCTTTTACAGGCTCAATTTTGCTCGGAAGTGCTGCCTTTTCTTCGGCTTTATTTGTAGTTACAGTTACTTGATTTTCAATTGCTTTTTCTTGTACAGTTGTATTTTCGGTAGCTTTTTCAACATTTTTTTCAATGCTTTTTTCAACACTCTTTTCGGCTGCGTCTTCTACCCTATTTGTATTTTCTATATTTGTATTTTTTTCTACAATTATCTCTTTATCAGTATTTTGTGTATTGTTATTTTCATTAATTTGAGGTTTATTTGTGTTACTATTACTGTTAATTTGAGGTTCACTTTTTGAAGTAAAAACTTCTTTTTTATCCGCTAAATTTTCTTTTATCGTTATTTTTTTATTTTCTAAAACGACATTATTTTCAGCAATAGACATCTTATTTTTATCTATTAATTTAGCATCTGATAAAGCTGTCGAATTTGGAGTTTCCTTATACGTTTTTGTAACGATTTTTTGCTCCAAATGAACCGTTGTAACAACCGTATCATATTTGTAAATAACTGTTTTATTGTAAACAGTATCATTTTTTAATAGCTCATTTTTAACGATAGTTGTGTTTTGCTCGCCCAACTTTTTCCAAAAGAAAAAATTAGAAAATAAAGACGATAGCAGCAATGCTATTAATGCTATTTTTGACCAATTGCCAAACCTATTATTTGACGTATTCAATTGATTATCAATGTTTTGCCAAACTTGTTGGTCGGGAGCAGCGGCTGGCATTTGCTCCATTTTACGCCTAAAAATGTTATCGAAATCTCGCTCGTTCATAAGAAAGATGTTGCGTTACTTGCAAAATTTTATTTTGCGGAGTAACATTTTATATTTTTTAATATCATAAAAACACTTGGCTTTATATGACTGTTTTTTTTATTCAGACAAAAATCTAAGAAATTTTTACTTTTCTTTCTTCCAAAATCCACTGTTTCAAATAAGCTCTTGCTTTTGAAATATTAGATTTTACAGAGCCAATATTTACGTCTAATAATTCTGCGATTTCTTGGTATTCGTAACCTTCGAGTGCATAAAGCGAAAAAGTTGTTCTATATGCAGGGCTTAATCTTTGCACTAATAGTAGCAAATGTTCGGCATCAGCATTGATTAAAGTTTCTGCAATTGTTCCTTCTTCGTTCGCATTTTCGATTTCTACGGTATCTATTTGTCGCTGATTGCTTCGGTGTCGGTCAATACAAGTTCGGATAATTATTTTTTTGAACCAAGGCTCAAAATAATAATTGAAATCATAATTTTTCAAATTTGTGAACACCTTCAAAAAAGCGTCTTGTAAAATTTCTTTCGCATCATCTGGATTATTCGCATAGCGGCTTATTATGGTAAAAGCGTAACCATAAAATTGCTGGTACAGTGCGTACTGCGCATTTCGGTCGCCTTTTTGACAAGCCTCTATAAGTTGATTTGAATTGTTTTTTTGCATTTGATAATATACACGCCTTGCTTGCTTTTTTTGTTGCCTGCGTGTGAAATTTTTTTATTTTTTTGAAAAAATATTTTCAATCCAAAAGTGATATCTCACAAAAACACCTGATAATCAATTAGTTATCTAATAATTTCAATACATTGAGCTGACAAAGATAAATAAAAATATGGTGAAAATTTAATTAATTTAGATGCTGCTGCGTTTCTTACTTTAACTCGCCTTTCTAAAAGCACAACTAAAATTAGTGTTAAAAATACGAACTTGCCAATTGCTAAGTGGATTAATTTTTTTGTGCTGTATCTTTGCCATACTAAATAACTATAAATTTTCAAAAAAATGTTATCCAATCTTCCAATTTTTATATCAATCATTTTTGCATTGACGACCTTTGCGACACTATTCCTTTTTTATAATATTGTAAAAAATGCAAACAATGCGGACAATCAAAAATTAGCCAATCCTATTTTATTAGGCATGAGCTTTTGGTTAGCAATTCAGGCATTTTTGACCTTAAAAGGCGTTTATAAAGCAGATTTGAACGTTTTTCCACCAAAAATTATCCTGTTTGGTGTTTTACCAAACATTATCGCAATGGTGTTATTATTCACGACTGCGAAAGGAAAACGGTTTATAGATAGTTTGCCTCTAAAACAATTTACCTATCTAAATACCGTAAGAATACCTGTCGAATTGGTTTTATTTTGGCTTTTTATGAACAAAGCCGTTCCTGAAATCATGACTTTTGAAGGCAAAAATTTTGATATTTTAGCAGGGATTTCTGCACCACTTGTAGCGTATTTTGGTTTTACAAAAGGAAAAATAAGTCCAAAAATACTATTGGTATGGAATATTTGTTGCCTTATGCTTTTGATGAATATCATCCTGATTGCTTTATTTTCAGCACCAGTACCTTTTCAAAAATTGGGTTTTGAACAACCTAATATTGCTATTATCAATTTTCCATTCAGTTGGTTGCCTACGTTTATTGTACCGATTGTATTGTTGGGACATTTGACTTCGATTCGGCAATTGATACGTTAAAAAGGACTACGCTATCTAATGTTTCCATCATTTAGGCGAAAAAATTTTAAAAAATTTTATTTTTGTTTTACTTTGTGAATAAAATTAAACCAAATTAAATTTTATGAAAAAAACAATCCAAACAACCCTTTTTTTGCTGTTTTCAGTTCTATCTTTCGCTCAAACGGTCTTTCATACCGAAGATATTACGAATTTTTATGCGGCTTTTGATAGCGTTCAAACGACGACAAACCGAGCAAAACAAGAAAATTTTGTTCAAAAAATCTACCTTGATAAAGGTAGTCTGGGCGTGCAATATGCGATTGATAGTTCTGACG
>JANMGN010000151.1:0-2952 GCA_031374645.1 Chitinophagales bacterium
AAACGACGTTGTTTCTCGTCTAATTGACGTAGATAATGGCGTTCAAAATCACTTATTTCTATTTTAGGTATATCGCATTTTTTCATACCGCAAAGCTAATTTTTTTTCTTAATACGACCAACTTATTTTTTACACGTTACTTTTTTATTTTCGTAAAGATACAAACTTTAACTTTTCAACCTATATTTTTTATCTAAAAATGACAAACTTGCATCATTTTTGCTTGTAATAAGTAGTTGGGCTAAAATAATCATAATTTTTTTAAGTGAGGTCGTTGTAAAACAACAACGCAACTTCCTTTTAATCAATTACTTATGTTATTTTATAACGACAAAAAAATTATTGATTATTTCTATATACCTACTTACTTGTTTACTATACAAAATCCGTCCAGTTTATTTTTCCAAGCCCATAGATGAAATAATTGGGCTAAAATAACGCAAAATATGAGAAAACTTTTATCTTTTGTTTTTCTTATTTTTCTTAAAACTACGCCTTTTTTTGCTCAATCAAAGCAATCTGAAAGGCTTTTTAAAGCAGGAAATTATTCGGAAGCTATCCCTTTTCTATTAGCAGATTTGGAAGAAAAAAATAATTTGAATGTCAAAACAAAATTGGCGTATTGCTACCGCATGACCAATCAGACTGCAAAATCATTACAAATTTATAGTGAATTGACCAAAAAAGAGCGTGTAAGACCAGAAGTTTTTCTATACTACGGCGAAGCTCTGATGACGAGCGAAGCCTACGATTCTGCACGTATTTATTTCCAAAAATATACCCAAGAAGTACCAGGAGATAGTCGTGCAAAGCTGCTTATCGCATCTCTTGAAGAGCTTAAAAATATCAATCCTGTTTTTGCTGATGCTCTTATCTTGCCGTATCAATACAACTCTGATGCTGACGATTCTGCACCTGTGATGCACAAAAATGGTTTTGTTTTTTCTTCTGATAGAAATACTGGTTTTAAGGTATTGAAAGAAAAGTCTGGGGTAACAGGTAGAGATTATCTAAATTTGTACTATACTGATTATCAAAAAGATACGATATTTAAACAACCTGAATGGTTTTCTGGAAAAATAAATGAAATGAATAGAAATACAGGCTCTATATCGTTTATTTCTAATGATAAAATAGCTTATTTTGCTCAAAATAGCAGCACTCCAAACAAAGCAGGCATTTATAATATGCAGCTTTTTAAAGCGGAAGTTGATGGAAATAATTGGCATAATATTGAAATTTTACCTTTTAACTCACCCGAAAATAACCTAATGCACCCAGCAGTTTCTCCCGATGGCAGCGAGTTGTATTTCAGCTCCAATCGTTCGGGTGGCGAAGGCGGTTCGGATATTTATTTTGTGCGAAAAAATACCCGTGGCGTATGGAGTACGATAGAAAATTTGGGTAAAATCGTGAATACTTCTGCGAGCGAAGGTTTTCCTTATATGGATAGGGCTGGTCGTTTGTATTTTTGCTCAAAGGGACATCCTGGTTATGGTGGTTTCGATATTTTTAGGACAGAACGTGACGACACTGGGCACTGGACGAAGCCAAAAAATCTTGGAAAACCTATCAATAGTCCTTCTGATGATATTTCGTTTAGCTTGTTTTTAGACGGAGCTTCGGGACTTTTTACTTCTAACAGAGAAGGCGGCGACGATGATATTTATTTTTTTCATCAAAAGGATAGTCTAAATTTTTTGAAAAATGAAATCGCCTATCGTATGCCGATTTCGAGCGTCTTTGTGGAACAAAAAGATAGTTTACAAAAAGAAGACAATAAGACAATAAATGAAAAAACAAATCCGAAAAATATCGAAAAAGTAGCTATAGAGCCTACTCTTATTCCGCTTGAAAAGTGGCAAAATATTGATTCTTTGTCTATTAGATTGGCAAAAAACAAAGCAGATACTAATTTCCAATTGAGTAAAAAAACGTCTTTTTTGCTTGAAAAAATACATTTTTCGGATAAATTTGAAGTAGATTCATTGGGAAAAATAGAACTGGATAAAATCAAAATTTTATTAGAAACTTATCCGATTAAGCTCCAAATTGGAGTGCATACTTCACCTGATGGCAAAGAAAAAGAAAACCTCGAACGCTCCAAAAAACAGGGTCTTAAAATTGTAAAATATTTGACCGAAAAAGGTATTTCACGTGATCGATTGCGCTCAAAAGGTATGGGCGAAAGTCAGCCACGCTGCGAAAAAGATTGTATGGAGCGTTTTGGTTTAGATGAAAATGCTGCAAATGAAAGAATTGAAGTAAAAATAGAATACTAAATTTGAATTTAATGAATAATTAAAAATTAAAAATGAATACTGAACAATAAATGATGAATAACTTACAACTATAAATAACTAATTATCAATTAATTATAAAATTTAAAAATATTTTAGAATTAGATTTTGTAGCTAAAAATAAATTTTATTCAATTTCAAAACCTAACTTTTTTAAATCCTCCCAAAAAGTTGGATAAGATTTTTCTACCACATTCGGATTTTCTATTTTTATGGGCGCAAACATCGCCAAAGGTGCAAAAGCCATAGCCATTCGGTGGTCTTCGTAGGTAGCAAAAATGGGTATTTCGCTCCAATTTGCTTTTTCTTCCGTCATAAAATACTCTACACTTGTTTTTTGAGAAAAACGTTTTGGAAGCGCATAAAAACGAGTATTCACTTTTGCTAATTCATTTTTAAGTGCCAAAATTCTATCCGTTTCTTTCACACGAAGGGTTTCTAAACCAGAAAAAAGTCCCGTTATTCCAGTACCCGCACAAGCCACAGCAAGCGTTTGAGCAATATCTGGGCAAAGCAGAAAATCTTGTTCAAACAGAGCCGTTTGTTCGCCTTTTTTTATCAAAATAAGCCCTGTTTCTGTAAAGGTTGTTTGGACACCAAATTGTTGCATCATCTGAACAATTGCACTATCTCCTTGCAAGCTATCTTCTTG
>JANMGN010000157.1:0-4204 GCA_031374645.1 Chitinophagales bacterium
TCATTAATCATGCCTTGCAAACCCATGGCACGACCATCGTCAGGAGAATAAATTTTAGAAATGCCGTAAGCATGAAGTTCTGCGATTTCTTCGGGAAGAATTGTACCGCCACCGCCGCCAAAAATCTTGATATGCCCTGCGCCTTGCTCATGGAGCAAATCATACATATATTTAAAAAATTCAATATGACCGCCTTGATAAGACGTTATCGCAATGCCTTGTACATCTTCTTGAATGGCGCAATTGACGATTTCTTGCACCGAGCGATTGTGTCCCAAGTGAATAATCTCTGCGCCCGAACTTTGCATGATTCGGCGCATGATATTAATGGCTGCATCGTGTCCGTCAAAGAGGCTCGCTGCCGTAACAATACGGATTTTGTTGATAGGTTGATATGGTTGTGGTTGTTGCATATTTTATCGTTAGGATTTTTTTAATTTGGGACAAAGGTACAATAAAAAACCACTATTAAGGTTGAGTTGATAGTGGTTTTTGGTAAACCTATTTATTCTAAGGTTTCGGTGGGGAATATTTCTGATATTCCATAATATTTTGGCTTGAAAATTAATTTACTTGGATTTTCTTCTACAACATCAATTTTTTTAATCTTATAAAAAAAATTATTTTTACAACGATATTCGAAAAGCCAATATTTCTTATAATAGCGAATATTTGTTCCATGAAAATTGTCGCTCATTACAATAACAATCTGACCACCCTGCTCAATTCTAAAATATTTCCCGTCAAATACTTCTTCTGCTGGATATTTACCTGTGACAATAGGAATATGAAAAATAGTAGAAATAACCCAACCGCCTGTAAAGTAAAAAGCAATCAATATGCTCATGTAGCGTTGAAAGTTATTTTTGTCAAATATACTTAACTTACCAGAAATACCGATTATTAGAAAAGGAAAGCCTAATTCTATTAGCATGTCTAAGTAATTTCCAATGAAGCTAATTCCTAAAGTCCAGTCAACTATTCCATGAATTATATAAGTAATTATCATAATTCGCTGTATATTAAGTAATTGTAGGTATTTTTTTTCGTTTTTTTCCTTAAAAGGCAGAAAGTATAAGAAAATGAAAAGAATGGGAATACCTAAAATGATTATCGAGAATAAAGGATCATTCATAAAATAAAAGATTATTATAGAGAGGTAAATAAAAATTAGGTTCTCTGACAGTTTTAAGCCATTCTTATTCCTCCAATCGCCAAGTATCCAACAGTCGCACTACAAAAAAAAGAGCCACACCAGCCAAAAGATGTTTGATAGTATGCCCACTCCATATTTGTTGAGTAATATTGTAGATGAAAATGTCGAAATGTTCACAAATTTTAGCGAATATGTAAAAAGCGAATGTTCCGAATACCAATTTGCCATAAGTAACTGTTTTCGGAAAAAAGCCAAATAAAAAAGGCAAAGCGACCAATGGGAAAAACTGAATCAGTATGTAAGGTCTTAAATCGCCAAAACCTTGTGCCTCTGACCATTTCCAGTATGCGACACTCAAAATGCCTGCAAATATCGAAATCCAAAAGGTAATTGTGCCGATTTTGGTGTTGCAAAAGTCGAAAGCTACTAAGCTAAACAGCGCCATGAACATCAGCGTCATGGGCAGTCTGTCCCAAACTAAAGTATCGTTGTCGGGTGACCAATGATAATAGCCTGAGCCTAAACTTGTAGCTAAAATGCCTAAACTCAATACGATTGGTAGTAGTTTTATGGTTAGTGTTTGGCGAATTGACCAATGGTTATATGCTGACCATAAGCCATACCAACCGATAAAAAAGAAAGGAGTATTGCTCACAACATTCCAGAAATTGGGAACTCTGAGTAAGGTTCTTTGGTCTGCAAAGCTGTGATAATCAAGCGGTTGTGCAATTGGATTTTGAAAAAATAGAATTGCTGTAAATATTAAAAATAAGATGGTTAGCAGTTGGATTGGTCGCATTTTTTTGTTTTTATTAAGTATTTTTTAATGGTCAAAGGTAAGAAAAAAATATTATCAAGGTTGGGTTGATGGTAATTTTTCAGGAAGTTAAAAAAGTTGTTTGCCATATCAGAAAAAATTGTATTTTTGAGCCAAAATTTCAAAAAAAACTATTAAAAAAAATGCCATTTAATTATAAAATCTATCCTTTCCAAACGCCACCCGAACTTCGTGGCGAACCCGAACAAATCTACGATGTCACGATTATTGGTGCAGGCCCTGTTGGCTTGACGTTGGCATTGTCGCTGGCACAGCAAGGCGTAAAATGTGTGATTTTAGATGATAACAATCAGGTTGGTATTGGTAGTCGAGCGATATGTTTTGCGAAACGGAGCTTAGAGATTTTTGATAAACTCGGTGTTGCAAAACCGATGATAGAACTTGGGGTACAATGGAATGTTGGACGCATTTTTTTTAAAGAAAATGAAATTCATCGCTTTGACCTCTCGCCTGAAAAGCTGTCAAAATATCCTGCTTTTATTAATTTACAGCAATATTATGTAGAGACTTTTTTGATAGAAGCTGTTTTGAAAAATGAAAATATTGATGTTCGATGGCTCAATAAAGTCGTTCATTTAGGTACAAGCTCAAATACTCAACAAAATCAAATACTCGATGTAGAAACATCCGAAGGCAATTATACCTTGAAAACCAAATATCTGGTTGCTTGTGATGGTAGTCGAAGTACAATACGCAGCATGACGAATTTGGAAATGGTCGGCAACCGTTTTGAAGAACGTTTTTTGATAGCGGATTTCAAAATGGAAGCAGATTTCCCGTCGGAGCGTTGGTTTTGGTTCGATCCTCCTTTTGCACCAGGTCAAAGTATTTTATTACACAAACAACCTGATAATATTTGGCGTTTGGATTTCAAATTGGGTAAAAATGCAGATAGTTCCATTGCAGAGAACAAAGATTTTTTAAGAGAGAAGATAAAAAGTGTTGTTGGAGAGCGTCCGTTTGAACTCGATTGGACGAGTGTATATAGTTTTAGTAGCAAAATGTTGGAGCGTTTTGTGCATGGTCGAGTTATTTTTGCAGGTGATTCGGCGCACGTTGTTAGTCCGTTTGGCGCAAGAGGAGCGAATAGTGGTATTGAAGATGCCGATAATTTGGCTTGGAAACTGGTAAAAATCATCAAAAATAAAGCACCCGAAGCTATTTTGGAAACTTACAATGCCGAGCGCACCGCAGCTGCAAAACAAAATATAGCTTGTACGGGCGAAACAAACACTTTTATCGCTCCGCCTTCGGAAAAAGGAACGATGTTACGCAACGAAATTCTTGAAAAAGCAGCTACTGATACTGCTGCAAAAAAACAAATCAATTGTGGTCGTCTGAGTGTTCCGAGTATTTATGGGAAATACCCAAATAGCGAAATGGGTTATTGGAAAAATAAGGATTTAGCCCCTGGTCGTGCTGTAAAAGATTGTTTTATCAATAACAAAACGATTTTTGAGGACAGGAGTAAAAATACTTTTTTAATAGAAAAATTGAAAAGTGAATTTACAATTTTGACATTGAAACATACTTTGAGCGAAAGCGATATAAAAAAACTTAAATCGCACAATATCAATGTTTTAGAAATAAATAAACTGAAAAATGCACCTTTAATGACGTTATTTGAAATGGGTTTTGGGCAAGCATATCTCATCACACCTGACCAGTACGTATTGGGTCGCTGGGAAGAATTTAAACCACAATTCGCCATTGATTTGGTAGAAAAATACCTTTCGGGACAAATTTTTGAAGCTACGACCTTGCAAAAAAGTGAGCAGGAATTGATTGACGCTGCTGTAACAGAGCAAATTTTGGCTTTTTTTTGATTTTATTTTTCAAATAAAAGTAATAGTATTTGTCTGTTTTAAAAATTTTACCCTTTTAGCAAAATTCTTTATTTTGAAAAAGGGTAAAATCTATATTTTTATTTTTTATACTGAAGTGAAATTGGTTTTCGGATTATATTAAGCAATAATTTTTAACTTTGCTTCAAAAATGAATATGGTAACTTTATCAGAAGAAGAAAAAAAATCATTAAAAAAGCTGCACAAATCGCTAACGGAAAAACGCAAAGCTGATAGAGTAAAAATGATACTTCTATTAGACAAAGGATTTGACCAAAAAGAGGTAGCAGAACTTTTAATGTTAGACGAAGACACTGTCACAAAATGGAAAAATAAATTTCTAAATCGGAAAGATATTTCGTCATG
>JANMGN010000168.1:0-3925 GCA_031374645.1 Chitinophagales bacterium
CTTCTTGACAAGTAACCACTAAGCCCGTAGGCGTATGCGTTACACGAACCGCAGATTCTGTTTTATTAACGTGCTGACCACCAGCACCTTGCGCACGGTAGGTGTCCCATTCGCAATCCGATGGATTTATCACGATTTCAATGCGGTCATCTACAATAGGATGGACGAAAATACTCGAAAAAGAGGTCATTCGTTTGCCTTGTGAATTGAACGGACTGACACGTACCAAACGATGTACGCCATTTTCTCCTTTCAACATTCCGTACGCAAAATCGCCCAATATCTCGATTTCGGCAGTTTGAATTCCTGCTACATCGCCATTTTGAACATGAACTTCACGCATCTTAAAGCCGTTTTTCTTAGCATACATTTGATACATTCGGAGCAACATGGAAGACCAATCGCAACTTTCTGTACCACCTGCACCTGCATTGATTTCGAGTACGCAGCCCAGTTCGTCTTCGGGACGATTGAGCGTGGAGCGAAACTCCAAATCTTCAATGCCTTCCACGAACATTTTATACTGATTATCAACGTCTTCTTCGGTCGCTTCTCCTTCTTTTTGAAATTCAAAAAGCACTTCGAGGTCATCACAAATCGTTTCCGTTTGCAGATAACCTTCACACCATTTTTTATTGGTTTTTATTTCCCTCAAAACACTTTCTGCTTCTTTTGGCTTGCTCCAAAAGTCAGGATTTAGTGTAAGTTGCTCTTTTTCGGCAATGTCGGCAAGTCGGTTAGCGATGTCAAAGATACCTCCGTAACGAAGCCAACCTTTCTTTTTGGTTTTTAAGCTGCTCGATAGTCATATTGAAAATCGTTGTGCGTAAGTTCTTTTCTTTTCAATTTTTTTGATTTCCAACGGAACTTATGCGGTTAGTAAGTTTTGAAATAAAATAAAGCCTATTTAATAGCATTTATTTTATTTTTACTTTGAAAAATATTTGCGTTGCAAAAGTACATATAAAAATTTAAAAAGAAATAAAAAATTAGTTTGTATTGTTTTTTTAGATGGAAATGTTGTTTTAGTAACGTGTCAATAATAACTTGTGTTTTCTGCTTGCCTATTAAAAGTTATACTTCACTAAATTTTCAGCCCAATGCGCTGCATTGAACTTCAAATTTAACTCGTCTAACTTCTAATATCCTAACCATAAAATATTTACACGTTACTTACGAAATATTTATACCTTTTCTTTTTAGTTTAAATCCTTATTTTTTTTGTAAAAACAAATTCTATGCTTATTTTTACAAAAAAAATCCAACTGCTATTTTGAAAACATACTTTATTCTTTTTAAAAATAAATTACTCGACTACATAAAACGAAATCCGAAACGTAGTATTTTGGCTGGAATTGTTTTGTTAGCTTTTGTTTTTTGTTTGCCTTCTCCACTTTTTAATGATCCTACGTGCATGGTTTTGGAAGATAACCAGGGCAATTTACTGGGCGCACGTATTGCTGCTGATGGTCAGTGGCGTTTTCCGATGCAAACAAAAATTCCTGAAAAATATGTGAAAGCGTTGGTTACTTTTGAGGACAAACGTTTTTATTATCATCTCGGCATTGACCCAATTTCTTTTGCACGTGCATTTTTACAAAACATTAAAAATCAACGTATTACGAGTGGCGGCTCTACCCTTTCTATGCAAGTGATACGTATGGCTCGCAAAAATCCGCCTCGTACTATTTTAGAAAAAGCCTTAGAATTTGTGATGGCAACCCGTTTGGAATTTTCTCATCATAAAAAAACGATATTGGCATATTATGCTTCAAATGCGCCTTTTGGAGGCAATGTTGTAGGACTTGATGCTGCAAGTTGGCGTTATTTTGGTAAAAATCCTGAGCTTTTGACTTGGGCAGAAGCGGCAATGTTGGCTGTTTTACCTAATTCGCCTGCACTTATACATCCTGGTCGGAATCAGCAAAAATTATTAGAAAAACGCAATCGTCTTTTGTATCGTTTGTACGAAAATAAGGAGTTAGATAAAAATACTTACGAACTGAGTATCGAAGAACCTTTGCCCAAAGAGCCGCAAGATTTGCCCAATAATACGCCACATTTGTTGGACAGAGTTTTTGAAAAACAGTTTAAAGGACAAAAAGGAAGCATTACAAGACTGCGTACGACAATAGACGTTGCTTTGCAACAAAAAGTAACTCAGATACTTTTGCAACATCATAACTTATTGAAAGACAATGGAATACATAATATTTCGGCTGTTGTTTTAGAGGTAGAAACGAATAATGTATTGGCATATATTGGCAATGTTCCTGGCTGTGGTGCGGAAAATCAAGAGCAAGTGGATTGTGCAAAAGCGCCTCGGAGTAGTGGTTCTATTTTCAAACCTATTTTATTTGCGCTCGCAAATCAGGAGGGAAATATCACGCCTCGCAGCTTGATTTCTGATATTCCTTTCACGATTGGCGGCTATAAACCGCAAAATTATTATGAAACGTATGACGGTGTTATTACGGCAAAAAGAGCTTTGGTTCGTTCTCTAAATGTACCTTATATTCGGATTTTACAAAATTATGGTGTAGAGAAATTTCATTTTCAGTTAAAAAAATTAGGTCTGACCACTATAAATCAGTCGGCTACGCATTATGGCTTACCTTTAATTTTGGGCGGTGCAGAAACTTCGCTTTGGGATATTACAAATTTGTATGCTGGTTTTGCACGGACTGTAAATCATTTTTCGGAAGCAGATAGCCGTTATTTCCCCAATGATTTCCGAACGCCAAACTATGATTTTTCAGAAAAATACGAACGTCCAAATAGCTTGCGTTGGTCACGTGATGCACCTACGATTAGCGCAGGAGCGTGCTGGCTTGCGCTTGATGCGATGCAAAATGTAGAACGCCCAACGAGTTCTGGCAATTGGGAACAGTTTGAATCGGGTAAAAGAATTGCTTGGAAAACAGGGACAAGTTTTGGTTTTCGAGATGCTTGGGCGGTTGGTGTCAATCCCAAATATGCGGTTGGTGTTTGGGTTGGAAATGCTGACGGAGAAGGTCGCCCAGAGCTGATTGGAGTGCAAGTTGCAGCCCCTATTATGTTGGATATTTTCAATTCACTTCCTTCAAATGACTGGTTTTCAGCACCTTATGATGATTTGATGCAAATCCCTATTTGTCGTCAATCGGGTTATCGTTGTAGTGAGCTTTGTGAAAAAGATACAATTTGGGCTTCAAAAACGGCTGTAAAAATGCCTGTTTGCCCTTTTCATCAAACGATACATTTAGACCAAACGGGCTTATTTCAAGTGAGTGACGTTTGCGAAAATCCAAATAATATGCAGCATCGTCCTTGGTTTGTGTTGCCGCCTGTGGAGGAGTTTTATTATAAATCAAAAAATCCTAATTATTTGTCGCCGCCGCCGTATCGTGCTGATTGTGGAGGAAATACAGCTGAAAAAAATCCGCTACAACTGATTTATCCACGTTATCAAGCGCAAATTTTTGTTCCTATCGAGATGAATGGGCAGCTTGGAAAAACTGTTTTTCAAGCTGCTCATCGAAACTCGGAAGCGACTATTTTTTGGCATCTCGATAATAATTATTTGACCACTACCAAAACTTTCCATAACGTAGAGCTTTCGCCAAGCGCAGGAAAGCATCAAATTATTTTGATAGACGACAAAGGAAATAGAGTGGAGCAAACTTTTGAAATTATCGGAAAAAAGTAGCTGTAAAGTACAATTATGAATGAATAATTACGAATGATGAATTTTGTAAAATTTTGATTGTTAGATACTTAGATAAAATATTTATTCAAATTTTTGACTTATTCATGATTCTGGCGAAATAGAATTATTGGCGCTATATTAACCCGTGAGGTCTGGAAGACCTCACGGGTTTTACTCTATAAAAATATTTTTTAATAAACAGCAATTGTTTTTACATTTGTAAATTCTTTCATACCG
>JANMGN010000279.1:0-3102 GCA_031374645.1 Chitinophagales bacterium
GGAGCAATTTTACCTTTCGCACAAACTGATGTAATTAATATGTTTATTAAGGGTATTGACCCAGAAATTGAAAATACTTACATTTCTGTATTTGAAAAATTTCTTCTTAAATACAATACCACACTATATGAATTAATATTACCTGAAAACAAAGATTTGGCTGACAAAATTAAAAACGTTGATATCAATGAAATTCTAGCAGAATTTGCTAATGAACTAAATAGCGTAAAACGTGAAAAACAGATTATTCCAACAGTAGATACTGTTTCAATTCTTTCAAAAGAAGATTTAGCAGAAATGGCAGAAAGTTTAATATATTTGACCTATCTAAAAAGAAGAATATCTTCAAGTGAAGAAAGTGTTGGTGGTCCAATTGATGTTGCAATTATAAGTAAAGGAGACGGATTTATTTGGAAAAAAAGAAAGCACTATTTTAGTGAAGAATTGAACAAACAATTTATGGCTAATTATTTTAATAAATAAAATTATGTTGACAACACTGAAACAAGAAATGAAAGCAAAAAACAAAACACCTTTTCCAAAAAAAGTTGTACAATTAAAATATATAGACAGAAATAGTATTGAAGTAATTGCAGAAAATATTACTGACAAAATGATAATTAAACTCAAAAAAAACTTCTGCTAACAGGGGTTTTGCAAAAGCTGGGCTTCGGTGCTAAATTTGAACATTTGTACTTCTTATCCCAGCCTTCGAAAAGCCCCAAAACGTTATAGCCAATGCTAAAAGACAGACAACACAGAACAAAAATTGTAACTTTGACAAATGGAAAATAGACCTATAATTTACACAGTCGGACACTCGACACATCAGCTTGACTACTTTCTTGAATTGCTCAAGGAGTATGGTGTGACTTGCCTAATTGACGTGAGAAGTGTAGCCGCAAGTTCATACAATCCGCAATACAATAAGGAGCCATTGACAAACTTCCTGAAAAGAAATGGAATACAATATTTGCATTTTGCGGAAGAATTTGGGGCAAGACACAATGACCCTGACTTATTAGACGATGAAGGCAAAGTAGACTTTGAAAAAGTTAGAAAATCTTGGGCATTTAAAAATGGTGTAGAAAGAATTTGGCAAGGACTTGACAAAGGCTTTACAATATCATTAATGTGTTCAGAAAGTGAACCTTTTGACTGCCATAGATTTTCTATGGTATCAATTGCATTAGACAAAGACGGTTTTGATGTTAAGCATATTATGAAAGACAAAACACTTAAAACAAATGCTGACCTTGAAAATCAATTACTAAAAAAGTATGACAAGAAGTTACCGAAACCTGATATGTTCAATCCTAATATTTCATTGGACGACCAGCTAAAGGAAGCATACCGTTTAAAAAATAAAGAAATAGCATTTTCACCATATTCAAAACTCCCACAAGAAGAAAATTATGATTAAACTTTATACAATTGGGTTTACAGGTAAACCCGCAGAAAAATTCTTTAACCTGTTGAGAGATGCAGGTGTAACTAAAATAGTTGACACTCGAATAAACAACGTTTCTCAGTTAGCTGGCTTTGCGAAAGGTTCAGACTTAAAATTCTTCGCAAAAGAAATCGGAAATATGTCCTATGAACATAATATTGATTTTGCTCCAACAAAAGAATTGCTTTCAAGGTATAGGGACAAAAAAATGACTTGGCTTGAATACGAAACCGAGTATTTGAATTTGCTTGATATGCGGAAAGTTGCACAGAAAACAGATATTGAAAAGCTACACGAGCATTGCCTTTTATGTAGCGAACATACACCTGAAAAATGCCACAGAAGATTATTGGCTGAATATTTAAAACACGTAAAAGGAGAAATAGAAATCATCCACTTAATAAAATAGCACTATGAAAATTGTTTGCTTGGCTAATTCGTTTAGAGTTGGCGGTCGCTGTTTAGGTGGCATTGAACTTGACCAAAATAATAATCCAGTAATTCATAACGGACGACCCAAATGGATAAGACCAGTTTGTAACACGGAACACGAAGAAGTTCCAACAGATTTGGTTTCGCATATTTCATTATTGGACATTGTTGAATTTCAATCTATACAAGCAACAGGACACGGACATCAATCCGAAAATGTTCTATTTAATACTAATTCTATCCAAACAAATGGCAGATTAGCAATTTCACAACTGGCAAACATAACCGATAACAATCGTTTCAATTTGGTCTTTGGTAATCGTGGTGCAGCAGTTCCAGAACATAAAGTTGGTGAGCTAAATCACTCATTAATGCTTTTAGAACTTACCGAATTTGAAACAAACGAAAGAGTTTTTGAAAACAGACAATATCCTCAAATCAAACTTTCATTTAGGCATAGTGGCAATCTTTATAATTTCCCCATTACTGACCCTTCATTTTTGCATAGATACGGCTTGAATAATAATATATTACAAGGCAGACAACGAATTTACGCATCATTATCACTTGCTGCTCCACACGAAGAATGGTCAAGTAAATTAGTTGCTGGAATTATATTTGATGATGATGCGAATGTTCAGCCGAATAATATTAATGATGACGATTTGCCATTTTAATGAAACAGTATCTACATATAATTCAAAAGGAATTACCATCTGTTTCCGAAGAAGACCTAATCACTCCGATTAGACAAACACATATTGACAGCCTTGATATTGTTGTAATCCGAGTAACATTAGAAAAACATTTCGGCATTGAAGTTTCTGATGCAGTTTGGTATCAATACCAAACGCTTTCAGAAGCATTAGAATATTTTCATACAAACAAAAAAGAAAATATTGAAAGTAATAAATCTGAAACAAATCAATTAACAAATACTGAAAGCATAGAAATAAGAATGCCTCAAATGGCAAATAGTGCATTGTCCGAAAGTTGGTTACTTAAATATTTAGGTGACAAACATTGGTTTTTACTTTCCGAAGGTTTCAATAAAAAATCCTCTGAATTTCAAGACGACAATGGAAATAGATTATACGCAACATTTGTAAGGATTAATTATTCTACTTCAGCATTAAATAAGTTCAAGGAAAACGAAACAATCAAATTCAATTCAAAAATTGAAGGTTTTGGAAGCAACACTTTCATTAGTAGCATTAATG
>JANMGN010000179.1:0-4284 GCA_031374645.1 Chitinophagales bacterium
GTGTAGATGTTTTTGTAAATGATTTTACAGCTATTGAAGGTTTTCAAGCAAGTATCAAGTGGGATCCTTCCGTTTTGAATTTTATTACAGTAAAAAAGACAGGATTGACAGACCTTGCTCCTGGACAATACAATGTAGATGCGACGAACGGAACTATGACAATTTCTTATAATCCGACAGCAACATCAAATGTAACACTCCCAAATGGAGCTTCTATATTCCAAATTTGTTTTACAGCAGCAGGTAATAATGGAATTTCTACTGACGTAAAATTTGCTACTGCGCCACTTAGTTTTGAAGTCTATGCTGCTGGTATTTCTAAGCCTGGCGTCACTACTCAAAATGGAAAAGTGCTTATTGCAGAGCCACCTACGGTAACTATAAAAGAATTAAGCCCATCATGCAGTGGAGCTCAAACAGGTAGTATGACTGCTGAAGTACCTGCTGGTGGAACGTATAGCTATGCTTGGTCGCAAGGCTCAAATGCTACTATTATAGGAACAACAGCTACAATCACTAACCTTGCGGTTGCTTCTTATAGAGTAACTGTTACAGATGCTAAAAGTTGTCTTACGAATACTGCGGTGGCAAATCTTTCTAACAAAGCAGCACCAAAAATTACAAAAATTGCTACTAATACAGCTGGAACTGGTTTAATAGTAGAAGCTACTTTTGCTAAAACTTATCAGTGGGCAAATGCTGCTGGTGTAATTGTCGGTACAGATAAAGAAATAATAAACATACCAACAGGAAAATATTTTGTGACCGTAACAAGCGATGCAGGTTGTACTGCTGAAGCAAATACCGTATTTTTAAAAGTAAATGTACTGACACAAAATGCAAAATGTGGTCAAGATGGTAAAATTACCCTTGACGCAGGAGCAGGAAACTTTACTTATACTTGGTCACCAAATACAAGCAATACGAATGTTGCAAGTAATCTTAGCACTGGAAGTTATAAAGTTACAGTAACCGAAACGGCTTTAAACGGAAGCACTACTTTGGATATTCCTATGAATGGACCTCAGGTTTTAGTTTTAGCTCCAATAACAGTTGATGCAGGACCAGTAGGTTGTGCAACAGCAGGCGCAACAGGCGGAACTGGAACATACAGCTACCAATGGAATAATGGAAATAACGTTACATCAGCAAAAAATTGTGGACTTTCGGCATTGAGCAAATATTACGTGACGATTACAGACCAAAATGGTTGTTCGGTTACTAATTTTGGAAAAACACCTGATGCAGCAGTAACACCTATTTGTCCTGCTTTGGCTTTAGCTGACAATAATATTACAGTAAAACATACAACTTGTGGCTTGAAAAATGGTGAAATCAACATCAAACCTGTTGGTGGAAGTGGTGATTTTATGGTGGCTTGGTCGCCTGCTGGTGGCAGTATAACCATTTCAAATCTTGAAGGAGGTATATATAACGTAACAGTTTCAGACAAACAATGTCCTGCTCAAATTAAGAAAAATGACATTAAAGTAGATGCAAGTACATCTCCTGTGGTAGAATTAGATGTTGCAGTAGATGCAAAAGACAATTGTACAGGTTCTATTACCTTGAAAATAAAAGATGGTATTGCGCCATATATCTATGCTTGGACACCCAATGCAAAAGGACAAACTATAAAAGACCCAATAAATCTTTGCGAAGGTTTGTATAAAGTAACTGTAACAGATTCAAAAGGTTGTATTGCTTCTATTGCAAACGATATAAAAGTAACGGGTACATCTGTTCCTTTGGTAGATGATGCAACGAATATTACAAAAACAAAATGTCCTAATTCTACGGACGGTGCAATTAGTTTTGTAGTAAAGGGTGGAAAAGCTCCTTTTACTTATGTTTGGAAATTGAACGGTACTGTATATCCTGACACTGCCTCTACTTTGACAAATCTTGCAGTAGGAACATACCAAGTAACCGCAACAGATGCTTCTGGAAAAACAGTGACGAAAGATTTAATTGTGACTTCTGTATCACTTTTAAATGTTACAGTAAAAGTAAGTGACCCAAAACCAAATTCGGCTAAAAATGGCTCGGTTTCGATACAAATAAGCAATGGTGTTGCTCCTTACACTTACTTATGGTCAAACGCAGAAAAAACACCACAGATCAATAACCTTTCTACAGGTACTTATACGGTAACAGTAACAGACAGCAACGGTTGTGTAACTATCAAGACATTCCCTGTTGGAGATGTTGGTTCGGTAGAAATCATAACACGTACTAATTTTAATGGTGTAAATATCCGTTGTTTCGGAATGTGCAATGGTATCGCTGAGGTCAAAAATGTCCCTGATGCAGTAGCTCCATTACAATACAAATGGTCAACGGGCGATACTTCTCGTATTGTAAAAGGGCTTTGTGTAGGTACGCACAAAGTAATCGTAACTGATGCGCTAAAACAAAATTTTGAAGGTGCAGTGAATATCACTGGGCCCGATAAATTAGATTTGGTTTTGAAAACAACTGACGCTACAAATGGTCTTGACGGTAAAGCTGAAATAAACACATTGGGCGGAACAGCTCCGTTTTCTTATCGTTGGAATAATGATGGTTTATCTTCTATTATCACAAACCAAGTTCCAGGTAGAGTATTTGTAATGGTAACTGATGCAAATGGTTGTGATGCTTTTAAAGAAGGTGTTATTGGGCCAAGAGGTACAGATGTTGCTTGTATGACAGCAATTCCGATTATTACGCCAAACGGAGATGGATATAATGATATGTTTGATATTTATTGTTTAGATGATTATCCAAAAAATAAATTAGACGTATTCAATCGTTATGGTCAATTGGTTTTCACAAAAGAAAATTACATCAATCGTTCATGGATGCCAATAGATGCCAAAGGAAATCAATTGCCAGAAGGTGGTTATTTCTACGTCATCGAAACGGTACACACAGATGGTAGTCGTCCCAAAACAAAAGGCTACTTTACGATTTTGAATGACCAATAAGTAGTAATGAATAATTGAAAATATAAATAACTCATAATCAATTTGTTATGAAAAAAAATATTTTAAAGTAATCTATTCAAATTGTCCAAAACTTGACAAGGTTTTAAATTCTGTTAAGATTGGTAATCAAAAAATAAATAAAAATAATTAAAATTATATTGTCGTTAGCTAACTTTTTTTAATACAATAAAGTTAGCTAACGGCTAAAATTCCCTTGAACATGAATAAGTTTTTCCTCTCCATAATCATGGCGTTCGGCTTTTTTACGGCTGTAAATGCTCAAGATGAAATGACTTTTAATCATTACATCATCAATCCAGTTATTGTAAATCCTGCGGCTACGGGCGCAAACGGTGGACAAAATTTTTTCCTCCATTATAAAAATCAGTGGACTGGTTTTCCTGGCGGGCCTACAACTGTTGCCGTTAATTACAACGGTGCAATAGGTCAAAAATTAGGCTTAGGCGCATTTATCCGCAACGAAAATATTGCGTACCAAAATAGCTTAAAAGCGGCACTTTCTTACTCTTTTCGATTTAAAATCAATGATTTCAAGGCGGCTTTGGGTCTTTCTACGGAATTTAAGCGCATGGGTCTTACTGCCGATGCTGCTAATCATCCGTTGATAAAAGCTGGCGATGCAACCATCGAAACCAATAACAATGGCATCAGTTATTTTGATGCAACAATGGGTTTTTATGGTGTTTATCAAGAAAAATTAGTCGTAAGTTTTTCTATGCCCAACCTTATCAAAGCTCGTTTGGGCGAAGTAGGTGTAGGTAGTGGCGACACAAAAGGTGGTTTCAAATACTATACTTTTATGTTAGGTTATAAGCAAAAAGCAGGCGCAATCACAGTAGAACCATCTATTATGATGAAAAAATTAGAAGCTGCACCATTCCAAGTAGATGTGAATTTGAAAGCATCATTTTTGGAAGAGCGAGTTATGGGCGCAGTATCTTATCGTGCTGGTGCAGGCGGTGGCTTAGGCGTAATGGTCGGTACAAAATATAATGGCGTGACTTTTGCATATTCATACGACTACGGCTTAAATCGTTTTCAACAGTACAGCACTGGCGGACATGAATTGACAGTTGGTTACACTATTTTTGCAAAAGCAAAAACTGGAGAAGAAATGATTGAGCGTTCGGGTGGAAATTACTCTAACTAATGTAATGAATAATTAAAAATTAAAAATGAATAATTACTGTATCCTACGATTTTTTTCAGTAGAGCCATAGGCTTGATATTTTTTGGTAGCGGTGGGTTTCAACCCACCGAAAAAATGCAAAGAAACAGTTTTGAGTGCCGTAGG
>JANMGN010000185.1:0-4999 GCA_031374645.1 Chitinophagales bacterium
CTCGCAGGTGCTACAAATCATGCACTGCGTTTTAAAGCAGATGAAGTTACTTACCATCATGTACGCCATCTTTGGGTCGCTATTTTTGGTTTATTGGCGATATTATTTACAGCATTGGCGGCACGTGAAGTAGCTGGTTGGAAAGCAGCATTTATAGCATTGGGATTGATGACTTTATCGCCTTATTTTATAGGAAATGTTGTTATGAATCCGAAAGATATACCTTTTTGTACGGGTTTCGCCATGTCCATTTATTTTATGATTGTGTATTTTAGAGAAATGCCTGCACCACGAAAAAGCACTTTATTAGGGCTTATTCTTGGTTTCACAATTGCCTTAGGTATGCGTGCGGGTGGTATTTTGCTAATAGCTTATTTCGGGCTTTTTACTATCGTTCATGTGCTTAGAAATTACAATATTGTTAAGTTTTTTGCAAATAAAGGCTTGCTTTGGAGTTATGTTCGTAGTGCATTAGTTATTATTATTTTGGGTTATTTGGGTGCATTGTTGTTTTGGCCTTATGGTCTGATTAGTCCTTTAAGCAATCCGTTTAAGGCGCTGTCAGAATTTGAAAAATTATCGCAAGGAATAAAAGTTTTATTTGAAGGGAAAAATGTTATTTCCACGGATTCGCCAGTAAATTACATTACAAAATCCATTTTTATTACCACGCCAATTGTCATTAGTGTAGGTTTTGTTTTGGGTTTGCTGTTTTGTTGGAGATTATTCAAACGTTTTAATCCTACAGCAATCTTTATAGCTTTGTTTACTTCTATTTTTCCTGTTTTTTATGTCATATATAAGGACAGTAATATGTACAATAATTGGCGACATTTATTGTTTATTTATCCTGGAATTATCCTGACGGCTACGTTTTTATTCACGTATTTGTATGACATTTTAGCTAAAAAAAATAAGAATATCGCCTACGCTTTCATTGCTATTTTAGGACTGGGAATGGTTGCGCCAGCGTATCATATTTTGCAAAATACTTCTATGCCTTATATTTATTATAATGAAACAGTAGGAGGCGTAAAAGGTGCTTTTGGAAATTACGAAATGGATTATTGGGGTATTTCGATGCGGGAAGGCACTGAATACTTGGAAAAACAAGGTGTTTTTAATCAAAATACAGAAAAACCAGTCGTAGTAGCAACCAATATGGGCTACGCTGGTATTACTTATTTGACTAAAAAATATGGCAGCAAAGTAAAAGTAATGTATGTAAGTTATACTGACCGCTACAAATTCAAATGGGATTATGGTTTGTTTATTTCGCTTTTTGTAGATGGTTCGCAGTTGCGTTCGGGACAGTGGCCCATGAAATCAGGTACTGCTTATACGGTGACACAAAATGATGTTCCTCTTTTGGCGGTTATGAAACAAGATACTTCGCAGCTTACTTTCAAGGGAATAGAGGCAATGAAAGCTAATAATTTGCCTTTGGCACTTGAAAATTTAAACGCAGAAGTTCTGCAACATCCTGATAATGACTTGGCATTGGAAAGATTAGTGGATTGCGAAATCGCAGCACAACGTTTCCCAGAAGCCAAAAGAGCAGCTGCAGCTCGATTAAAAATTGCGCCAGAAAGTCCGTCAGCACTAAACTTGATGGCGACCACACTCTTGCAAGCAGGCGATACAAAAGCCGCCGTAGATATTTTTAACCAAATATTGAAAAAAAATCCGAATGATGAGCAAGCTCGGAGTATTTTATCAAAGATTTATGAAAGAAATGGGCGGTAGATGAATTTATAAAAAAAGCGTAATTATTTGATTGTCAAATAATTACGCTTTTTATTTTATCTACTACTGCTTATTATCGTATTTTTATGCCACCATAATTTACACTAACTTTCATAAAACCTTTCGCTGTTTTAGAACCCATAGAGCCAGCGACACGTTCTGAATTATTGTTTTCTTTTTCACTTGTGATGTTCATTCCTGCAGGATAATTGATGCTTCCGTAAGTGCTTTCTGCATCAAGGCGATACGCACAACCGTCTTCTGTACCAATTTTTACATCCGTATAATTGGCGTCAATGCGACATTCTGAGAAATTTCTACTTACTTTATCTACCGAAAAACCACCGTAATTCATATCTACACTTACAAAATTCGATAAATAATTTACTACAATATCCGTATAATCTCCGTCAAAAGTTAGATTTCCAACTTCTTTAAGTTTGATGTGTCCATAATCCATTTTTGATGAAAAGTTACCAATTTTATTTGCACGAAGCGTTGTATAGTCTGAATTTACACTCAAATCGCCTGCATTTTCTACTTCAAACTCTGAGTAGTCGCCATCAATTTTAATTTTTTCGGCCGATTTCATAATTAGTTTGCCGTAATCAATATCTGCTGTTACCTCTTTTTTGACGTTCGCAACAAAAGCATCGCCATATTGTACATTAAGGTCTAAGTTGTTGTTGATGTCTTCGGTACGTACGTTGCCGTACTTGACATTTACTTTTACCGCACCATTTGTAGTACCGATATAGCTATCTCCGTAACGATTGCTGAGGTCTAAAAAATTTCCTCTCGGATAATAAACTTCATAATTAATGGTGTAATCTGCATTTCGGTTGCCATTCCAGCCCCAATTTGACCAGCCACTATTTTGGTCTGAAATATTGGTTATCGCTTTCACAAAATTGGCATCATTGTAAAAATCAATACGAATACGGTTAAATATTTTTTCCGCTTCTGCTTGCGAATTAGAATTTGCAATAATACTTACTTTAATTTTTACTTGTTCGCCATCCCATGTATGTACATCTATTTTACCATACTTATTGGAGAGTTGTGTAGTTCCGAATGGAGAAATATTAAATTCCTTGTAAATAATTTTTGAAAATTCTTGGCGTGGATCACCAAACGTCATTTTTTCTTTTGTGACTTCTTTTGCTTCCGCCACAAGGGTAAAACCGACTGCTAACAAGCAAGTCATGGATAGATTATATAGTATCTTTTTCATTTTTTAGTTATTATTATTTGAATTTTGTGCTGTTACACGTTCTAAAATATCGACTTTGTTTTTGTAAGAAGTAATCATATTTTTAATGATTTGTTCACGTGAGCCTTTCGGTGCATTGGTCAGCTCGTTGCGAAGTTCCTCCATCACAGCATCTATTTCTGAAAGGTCAGCTTTTACCTCGTCAGTATTTTTTAGACTTGCCAATTGCTTGGTTTTTTTCTCTATTTGCTGTTGATAATACTGCTCCATTTCGCCATATTCAGGCGAAATAGCTGCCAAAGAATTGTTTGTTTGATTTGATTTTATAAAAAAACCAATCGCTACACCACACAAAACCAAACCTGCTACACTTGCTGCAATACGGAGTTTATTGGCAAAAATAGGCAGCCGAATGACCTTAGCTTGTGGCGTTTGCTGCGGAACGAGTGCAGTTTCATCTAAACGTTGATTGAGCATTGCCCAAACACGCAAATCTGGTGTTGCATTGTCAAATTCTGCTCGATTTTTTTCTATAAAATTTTCTAAATGATTCATTGTAAATAGTTGGACAAAAATTAAGTATTTAGTCAAAATTATTGTCTGTTAAACTGCTGAAAAATTTTATAAATAATTGATAAGTGGTTACTTATGCTATTCAATTATTCAATATCAAATTAAGCCAGTAATACTCTTAATTTTTGCTTTGCTCTATGGAATTGTGATTTTGAAGTAGATTCTGAAATTTTTAATATTTCTGAAATTTCTTCATGGTCATAACCTTCAAACATATAAAGCGAAAAAACAACACGATAACCGTCAGATAGTTGCATAAGTGCTTTTTGTACACGTTCTACGCTCAAACCTTCTGCAAAACCTACACTTTCGTCCTGTTCTATCATATCTTTGCCGTGTATCTGTGTATCAAATTCGTCAAAGTTGAACTTTTTTCGTTGCAAAAAATTAATACAATTGTTGATAGCTATTCGTTTTATCCACGCACCTATTGTAGATTGAAAAGCGAACGTATGCAATTTTGTAAAAACATCTATAAACGAATTTTGTAGTACATCTTCAGCGTCAGCATCATTTTTGAGCATACGCATACAAACGTTGTACATCGCTTTCGAGTAGAGCCTATAAAGCTCAAATTGTGCTTGTCGTTCTCCTCGCATACAAGCATCTATTACGTTTTTATGTGGCTCTGTGAAGCTCAAATTGTTTTGCTTTTGAATTGTTTGTTGATTAATAGACACAGGAGTTTTCAGGAAGTTGCACGAAGAAAGAAAATTGTAGAAAAAAATTGAAAAATGTATAGTTAAGTGAGCGTTAAAAATTACTTGTAACTATTTTGTCGTTGAGAAAAAAGTAATAAATAACTGACTATGAGGAAGTTATTTATCGCTTTTTGAGCAATCGACTAAAAAATAGTTATAAGTAATTTAGCTCGAGTACTTACGTACAAACAACAATGAGAAAACCTCGTAGTTCTAAAAAATCTACGAGGTTTTTAATGAAAAATTTATAAAAAACAAAAATATGTTTATTTTTCGCCAACGACTACTTCCCAAAGGTCTTTCTCTTGTAAATACTTGCAGGCAATATCTCTCAATTGTTCTGCCGAAACAGCTCTTATTACAGATACAATTTTTTCAAAATTCTCGAAAGGAACATCTTCCGTAACGTAACTTTTTACAATTTCAGCAACATTAAAAGGGCCATCTATCATGGTCAAAAGATTGCCTAATAAATAGTTTTTTACCATTTTTAGCTCTTTTTTGTCCACCAATTCGTTTCTCAAAATAGCAATTTCCTTGTAGATTTCTTCTTTTGTAGCTTTTAAATATTCATTTCCGACTTCAGTAGAAACATAAAAATAACCATCAAAAAGCATCGGTTCGCAGGTAGAATAAATATTATAAGTGTAGCCTTTTTCTTCACGGATATTTTCCATTAGGCGAGAGCCAAAATAACCGCCCAAGATAGTATTTAGGACAAAAAAAGTATTAAAATCTTCGTGATTTCGAGTAAAAAGTCTTCTTC